>CASBQX010000192.1 GCA_949127925.1 Synechococcales cyanobacterium PMM_0002 | reverse complement strand
TGTAAACGGTTTCTCGACATTCATCTCTATCCCACAGGTAAGAGCTGGCGCGTTGCCAATACAGTCGTTGGACTCTTGTCGGTGCGTTCGCAGTTTCCAGAGCCAGGGCAAGTCCAGCGAATCGTTCTAGAATCGACTGGAGGCTATGAACGAGAAGCCGCATTGTGGTTGACTCAAGCGGGTTATCCAGTGGCGGTGATTAATGCCCGTCAAGGACGAAACTTTGCTCGGGCAATGAATCAGCAGGCAAAAACAGACCAAGTGGATGCCCGGGTTTTAGCGTTGTTTGGCGACAAGATCAACCCGCCTGTGCGCCCCTTGGCGAGTGAAGCCCAACAACAACTGGATGATTTAGTCACCCGTCGCCGTCAGTTGGTAGACATCCTAACGGCAGAGCGCAATCGCCTGACGCTATTACGGGGGAAAGCTCAAACGAATGTGGAATGTCACATTGAATGGCTCACCGAGCAAATCAAAGGACTCGATGCCGAGATCGAAGCCCAAATTCAAGCCTGCCAGCCGTGGCGACACATTCAAAAACTAGTCTTGAGCGTGCCGGGTGTGGGAAAAGTCATGTCTTCGACTTTACTCTCTGCTTTGCCAGAGTTGGGCAAACTGGGCCATAAGCAAATCGCGGCGTTGGTGGGCGTTGCCCCGTTTAACTATGACAGTGGACAAATGAGAGGAAAACGCCGAGTTTTTGGAGGTCGGGCGAACGTGCGACAGGTGTTATTTATGGCAACCCTGGTGGCGGTTCGCTACAATCCTGTGCTGAAGGCATTTTACAAGCGTTTATTAGAGCGGGGCAAACTGAAGAAGGTTGCCTTAGTGGCTTGTATGCATAAGCTGCTCACCATTCTGAATGCGATTGTCAAGCAGGGCAAGGCTTGGGTGCCTCCCGTCGGAGATGCCCAGCCCGAAAACGTTATCCTTCCCGCTTGACTTTCAAGATAATCGCTAAATCCCCCTTAAAAAAGGGGGACTTTAATCCGGCTCCCCCTTTTTTAAGGGGGGTTGGGGGGGATCAAACCCAGTTGAGGCTAGATCAGAAGACTTGTGTGTACACGTTAGGCTCTAGGCCATGAGGCGACGCCTGAGACTCAAACCCATCTTCCGCCTCATACATCCGGCCTGCCTCTGATAAAATTATCTTTTGCGCATTCAATCACCTTGGCGATGTGGGCTGGATTACCGTTAAAACCACTGGAACTTACTGGGAAGCAGAACTGATGTTGCAGCTGTTAGTCGCACATCAGGTTCCGGCACGAGTCGTGCCACACGGTGTGTTGTCGCAGTTTGGTTGTGGCACGCCAGCGGCACTGCAAGTCCATCCGCAAGATCAGTGGACTGCGTTTTTGCTGCTCAGTCCAGTTGATGAAGAGTTAAGTGATAATCAGTTAGCAGATCATGGCTTCGCGGATAATCAGGACTAGTTGCCTACCGTTCTGGTTGAAATTCTTGCTGCTTGACGCTTCATCTCCCAGCGTTTGGGCTAGGTGACAGGGCCAGCCTCTGGGTGATAGGATTTTCGGTTTCTCGACGTTTCCTCCTCTCGTTTGAGTTCCCCCTCATGTCTTTGTTCGACTGGTTTGCAAATCGACAGAAGTCTGGTGTCATCAGCAGCGATCGCCAAGAACGCGAAATTGCCGATGGACTATGGAGCAAGTGCCCTAGCTGCGGCGTCCTCACCTACACCAAAGATCTGCGGGCCAACCAAATGGTCTGCCCTGAGTGTAAGCATCACAATCGGGTATATAGCGAAGAGCGCGTGTGGCAACTGGTTGATGCGGGCAGCTGGCAGCCGCTAGATCAGCACCTCAAACCAATCGATCCCCTGAAGTTTCGCGATCGCAAAGCCTATGGCGATCGCCTGCGGGAAACTCAAGACAAAACCAGCCTGACCGACGCCGTCATCACAGGCTTAGCCCAGCTAGATGGCTGCCCCGTGGCCTTGGGCGTCATGGACTTTCGCTTCATGGGCGGCAGTATGGGTTCGGTGGTGGGCGAAAAACTGACTCGCCTGATCGAGCGCGCTACCCAGAGTCAAACCCCTGTGATCATCGTCTGTGCCTCCGGCGGTGCCCGGATGCAAGAAGGCATGTTGAGCCTGATGCAAATGGCCAAAATCTCCGCTGCCCTAGAGCGCCACCGCGAACAGCGACTGCTCTACATTCCAGTCCTCACTCATCCCACCACCGGCGGCGTCACCGCCAGCTTTGCCATGCTGGGCGATGTGATTGTAGCCGAACCCAAAGCCACAATTGCCTTTGCAGGGCGGCGTGTGGTCGAACAAACCCTGCGCGAAAAGCTTCCCGACGACTTCCAAACTGCCGAATACCTGCTGGCTCACGGCTTTGTAGACGTGATTATCCCCCGCACCGCACTCAAGAAAACCCTGGCACAGCTGATTCGACTGCACCAACCGCCCGCCCCACCCATCCACTACTCGCCCCACGTCCCTGTCGCTATCCCCCAATCGCTGCCAATTAAAGTTGAGTAGTAAGCGTTAGTTATTGCCAGCAGGCGTTTCAGGTAACCGTTCTTTCTCCCTCACTCCTCTCGTGCAACTCATCTCCGCCATCCAAGAAGTCTTTCGCCAGCCTCCCATCCCCTACGAACCCGCAAAGCACTCCCTCAAAGCCTGGGCAAAATATTGCCTGCAAGATCGCGGCTACAAAATTGTGTACGCCGACAAAGCCGACTTTGCCGTTGAATCTCGCGTTGACGGCAAGGTCTACTTCAACGTCACCGATCAACTTGAAGACCTAGATCCCAAAACGGGCTGGATAGTGCGCGATCGCATCACCCAAGCTGTCACAATCATTGCCCCACGGCCTAAGGATGAGGGATGAAGGATGAAGGATGAGGGATGAGGGATGCAGGCTATTTGGCTTACCCGAACAGTGTCATTCCTCGCTTTCCCCCTTCATCCTTTCCCCTTCCCGCTTCATCCTTCATCCTCCCCCCTTCATCCTTTCTTCTCCATGCGTGCCCTTTATCCTCCGATTGCGCCTTACCAGTCCGGCACGCTGCAAGTGTCTGCCCTGCATACGATTTACTATGAACAGTCGGGCAATCCTGACGGTAAGCCCGTGGTGTTTTTGCACGGGGGGCCGGGGGGCGGCAGTTCGCCCGGTTATCGTCAGTTTTTTGACCCGAGTCAGTGGCGGATTATTTTGTTTGACCAGCGCGGCTGTGGCCGCAGCACTCCCCACGCCGAGCTACGGGAAAATACGACGTGGGATTTGGTCAGCGATATTGAGACCATTCGTACCCATCTCGGCATTGAGCAATGGGCGGTGTTTGGCGGCAGCTGGGGCAGCACCCTGGCGCTGGCCTACAGCCAAACCCATCCCGATCGCTGCACCGGGCTGATGCTGCGGGGCATTTTTATGCTGCGGCAAAAAGAGCTGCTGTGGTTTTACCAAGAAGGCTGTAGCTTTATCTATCCCGATGCCTGGGAAGAATACCTCAAGCCGATTCCGATTGAAGAGCGGCATGACTTGATAGCGGCGTATTACAGGCGTCTTACCAGTGACGATCTGGAAACACGGCTGGCGGCTGCACGGGCTTGGTCTGTGTGGGAAGCGAGTACCAGTAAGCTATTGCCCGATGTGGGGTTGCAGCAGCGGTTTGCCGATGCCGCCTTTGCCGCCGCCTTTGCCCGCATTGAGTGTCACTATTTTGTCAATAAGGGTTTTCTGACCTCAGAAGACCAGCTGCTGCGTCAGGTCGATCGAATTCGCCAGATCCCAGCCGTCATTGTGCAGGGGCGCTATGACGTGGTCTGCCCAATGATCTCGGCCTGGGAGCTGCATCAGGTGTGGCCAGAGGCCGAGTTTATTGTGGTGCCCGATGCCGGACATTCGATGAATGAACCGGGAATTCGCACGGCTTTGTTAGACGCCAGCGATCGCTTTGCCGCCCTATAGTAGGCTCCAACCGCCAAAAAAGCCTCAAAAAAGCCTTGTTTAGCAGAAGACTGTAACCGGGTTCAAACGTCCTGGGTATGGCCTGATGCTGGCCTTTCAAATGGCCTGATGATGGCCTGATTACGGCTTACCAGGGGCTGCCAATCAGGGTAAAGGCCGACCAGTAATAGGGATGGCGCAGGCTAGTCGTGGATAAATCCGCCAGGTCGGAGGGCAACACAACCTCTTCGCCTCGGCTGGTCAGCTTACCGCTTTGGAGCTGCACCTCGCCTCGCAGCATCGACAGCTGAGCTTGGCGCAGGGCTTCTGCCTTAATCGGAGCGGTGCGAAGCTGATGGTAAAACTCGGCCATCAGAGCCAACGTACCCGCATCACTGACATACCAGAGGCTGGCCAGAGCGCTTTTGACACCCGCTTGGAGAGCTAATCCCGCAAACCCGAGTTCGGCATTTTTATCTCCTAGGGCAGTCCGGCAGGCGCTCAAGACGAGCAGTTCGACGGCAGGGTCATTCAATCCCAACTGGCGCAGTTGATCGAGCTGTAGCGGCTCGTCCCAAAATTGAATGTAAGAATTGCTGGGTTCTCCCGGTAGAAATTCACCATGGGTTGCCAAGTGCACAATACTGTAGGCGCTTTGTTGCCGTTGGGTGCGGAGGTTGGCAAGGGTGAAGTCTTGGTCAATAAAGTATTCGCCGTTGCGAGTCCAGGTTTGGGCAATATTTTGCAGCTCTAGCGGAACAGCGGGCAGGGGAGCCTGATTGGTAAACTGAGTGGCTCCCATGGCCAGTGCTTGCGCGCCACGAATGTCTTGGTAGCGGGTATCTACTAAGCTCAAACTGGGCATCAGCCCGACGCTGTAGCGTTCAATTAAAAACTGGTGTCCGTCATACAGGGCGGCAATCGGCAGCGATCGCAGCCCACTGTCCATAATGAAAGCCAGGTTGCTAACTTTTTGGGTCTGCAACTCTGCTTCTAAAGGAGCAATCAGCCACTTGTAGAGCTGTTGAGAAGCGGCTACATAGCTGGTGGTATTGACGCGGGCAGGGTTTGTGACTTCTTCACGCAGGCGGTTGGCAACGGTCAATACACGCGATCGCGTGGCTCCTAAGATCCGGCGGCGAATGGGTTGCCCCTTACCCGTTACCAGCGTCAGTTCTAACTGGTCGCTGTCTTGGGGAGTGGGGCTAGTCCTGCTGGGTACAGTGCTGGGCACAAAGCCGACATAGAGCAGCGCGGGGGCAATTCCGGTGTTGGCTTCAATGCTACTCAGGCTTTGTTGAGCATCTGCTAATGTTTTAGCCGGATCGATTTCTGCTGCCGCGATGTTGAGATAGTCGAGGTAGTCAGCCGTGTCTTTTGCTTCTAACTGGGTATAGCTGTCTGCATCAAAGTCGCCAGAGGTGTCAACGCCTATCGCGATATCGTCAAAGCTTGGGTCAACGATTGAGTCAGCGTCTAAGCTATTGCCAAGATCTAGCTGATTGTCTAACGCTAAGTTGTCTTGAATCAATGATGGTGTTGCGTTTCCAGTCAGCAACGAAATATTGCCTTGAATGAAGCTAAATCGGTAAGACTGCGGCGGAGCAATGGTGGATGAACCAGTGGTCAGAGCCGCCGCCGTGCCATTTTCGCTAGCGTTGCCCACCCGAAACGGCACGCCCCGCGCCGCCCCGGTATGGGTAATGG
>CASBQX010000191.1 GCA_949127925.1 Synechococcales cyanobacterium PMM_0002 | reverse complement strand
TCTCCAAAGGCTTTTCGTCCGACTTGTTGAGCGTGAATTAAGATCGGGTTGTCCATGTTTAGCATTCTCCTAAAAGCCTCAAATCCAGTCTAGACGGACTTGTGTGTACACGGTAGCCCAGGCGGGGAGAGGGACTTTGAATCTTGCTCCCCTTCTCCCCACCTGGGAGAAGGGCTGGGGGATGAGGGAAAATTCTACGCCAGATGTTCCATTGTCAAGCTGTGAACCTTGCGCCCCAGCATTGATGCGATACACTTTTTGGCAAGACTCAAAAAACTTGCTCCAACCTATTTTCTAGCTGCCATCACACGTCTCAAATATCCCCCAACTAACCATGACTAGCCCTTTTCAACAATTGCAAGAGCGGTTCCAAGCCCTTGGTAAGCAAATTAGCCCCCAACTGCTTAACGAAGCCAAGCAAGCGGTATCAGAGTGGCTAGAGACCCATGCGGGTGAACTGGCTAAACGCAACCCCGGCACCCAGTTCAACGGCACGATGATGCAATATTTCCATTGGTATCTGCCGACCGGAGGCACCCATTGGAATACGCTAAAGGCCGACGCCAAAAAGCTGGCTGATGCTGGCTTTACGGCACTGTGGCTGCCGCCTGCCTACAAGGCCAACGGCGGTGGCTACGATGTGGGCTACGGCATTTATGACCTGTTTGACCTGGGTGAGTTTGACCAAAAGGGCACTATTGCCACCAAATATGGCACCAAGGATGACTATGTGGCCGCTGTCAAAGCCGCACGCGATGCCGGGATGCAGATTTATGCCGATGTGGTGTTTAATCACAAAATGGGAGCCGATGCCACAGAAGATGTAGAGGCGATTCCGGTGGATTCGGGCGATCGCAACCGTCCGATTGGCGGCGTAGAAACGATTAGAGCCTGGACAGAATTTGACTTTCCCGGTCGCGGCAACACCTACTCCAGCATGAAGTGGCATTGGTGGCACTTCGATGCCGTAGACTACAACGCCTACAAACCTGGGTCTGCCCAAATTTACCGCTTCAAAGACAAAGTCTTCGCCAACAAAGTAGACCTGAGCCAGGGCAACTACGACTACCTGATGGGCTGCGACCTAGACATGGACAGTGATCAGGTGCGCGGTGAGCTGAAGTATTGGGGCGAGTGGATCATGGACACCGTCGGGGTCGATGGCTTCCGGATCGATGCCATCAAACACATCCAGGGAGATTTCTTCAACGAATGGCTCGACCACGTTGAACACTATGCCCAGCGCGACCTGTTTGCCGTGGGTGAATATTGGACGCAAAACCTGGCGACGCTGCACTGGTACATTGGCAACACCAGTGGTCGGATGGCGCTGTTTGACGTGCCGCTGCACTACAACTTCTATAGCGCTAGCAAATCTGGGGGGCACTACGACATGCGCACCATATTGGACAATACCTTGATGCAGCAGGCTCCCTATTTGGCGGTCACGTTTGTGGAAAACCACGACACCCAGCCGCTGCAAGCACTCGAATCGGTCGTGGATGCTTGGTTTAAGCCCCTGGCCTATGCGATCATTTTGCTGCGGGCTGAGGGCTATCCCAATGTATTTTATGCCGATTACTATGGCGCTCACTACAAAGACAAAGGGCGCGACGGCAACGAGTATGAAATTTGGTTGGATTCCCACAAGTGGATGATCGATCGCCTGTTGTTTGCCCGCAAAAACTTTGCCTATGGGCCGCAATACACCTACTTTGACCATCCCGATATCATTGGCTGGACGCGACTGGGCGATGCCGACCATGGTGAAGCAATGGCGGTGATTCTCAGCGATGGCCCTGGTGGCAGCAAGTGGATGGAAGTGGGCAAACGCAACGCCACTTTCTACGACATTACCGAACACATTAAGGAACCTGTTTACAGCAATGCCGACGGCTGGGGTGAGTTTCGCTGTAACGGCGGCTCCGTCTCGGTCTGGGTGGAAAAGCAGTCGTTGGTGGGGGCGATCGCCAACTGGATCATGCCGCTCGGCATTAAGATGGCCGAATAATCGGGTTGCGTCATCGGGTCAACAGAGTCAACCTCGCAGAGCTTAATCGCGGGTTGACTGACAAATCTTTTAGCCCACTGCTTCGCAGCAGCAAGCTACATCACCCTTGATTGAATGCCCCTTGTGGGAGAAGAGGTATAGCCCAAGGGGCATTCAAGAAAAGGGGATGAGGGCTATCTTGCAAAACTGGGATGAACCCAACCAAGCAAGCACCGATCTCAAAACTGGACGGCTGGCCAGTCATCTTTGCGATAATACTGGGTCATGTCGTCGAACTTGCGGAGTTCGGCGCGCTGAATCCAAAGGGGTTGAAGTGGGGTGTGGTCTAGCCAGTGGTCGTTGAGTTGGCTGAGGGTGTCGCTGATCTGGTCGCGATCTAAATCATCGGGCAGGGAGCCGAAGTACCCCAGGGTAACGTGTGCGGTTAGATAATATTGCTGCTCAATGCCAAGGGCAATTAACCCCAAGTCTTGATAGATAGCGCGACGCAACAGCAAGATTTGCTCGTAGGCGCTTTCATCTTTGGGCGCAAGACAGACACCGAGAGAACGGGTCATGACCGTTAGCCCTAGCGCTTGCCAGTAAACGGGTTTAATCGTTTTCAGTAAGGGCTGATATTCTTGAAAAATCTGGGTAATGCGATCGCGCAAACCTGGTTCAAACTTAGGATTTTCGTCCACGGCATGTTGAAATGCACTGTCCCAAATTAAATCTGCTAGGGTCAGATGAAAACTTTCTGGCGGCAGTGGCACCAGTAACCCCGTCGGCAACTGTTCCCCGATTTGCTGCTGCAACTGCTGCAACTGTTCGTAGAACACCCCATTTTCGGCATCGTTTACCCAGGGCGGCGTAATCACTGTGTAGCCAGGAAACGGCGTGGGGGCAATCTGCCCGTCGGTCTGTAGCTGAAATTTAGGAGATGGCTGGATGTGCTGCACCTGCGACTTACGGGCTTCTGGCAGCGTCATCCGGGCAACCCTGTTGATGTAGACCTGAAGTGTTTCGTCCAAATCGCGATCGCCTCTTTGCTAAAGGAAGGTGTGCAGTGAGAATCAGTGGAACGGGGTCCCATCAGGTAAATTGATCGTCTCAAACTCTTGCAACGTTAGAAACACTGTCAAAGCATTCCTCCGGCAATGTTGAACCAATGAATTTATCCCCTTAATTTATCCCCTTACTGTAGCGGGAATTGAGCTGCAAAATATTCTGCCCCCAAGAGCAAGAACAATACAGTAGCCCACAGATGACTTTATAAATAGCGGGTGAGCTGCACCCGGTAGCGATCTTTTTTGGTAATCGCAATTTCGCCTACATCTAATCGCCCTTTGCCGCGAATGGCGACCAAATCTCCTGTTTTGAGCGAATGGCTGGGCTGGGTAATGTCTTTCCAGTTGACTCGGACATCGCCGCCGCTGATTAAATCCACCATTTTGCCGCGCGACATGGCAAATCCAGCGGAGGCGATCGCATCCAGCCGCAGGGAGGCTTCTACGGTGGTCAGCTCTTTTTTCTTGGGTTCGCGAATTTTTAGCTCGCTCAGCTCTACCCGGCGAGTTTTGACCGGAACCGATCGCACCTGCACCAGGCTCATGGATAAAAATTCCACCAGTTCTGGCACCACGATTGCCTGTGCGCCGCGTTCACCCAGCACAATAATGTCGCCCACTTTTTCGCGGACGATGCCTGTCCCCAGCAGTGAACCCAAAAAATCGCGGTGGGATGCCGTATCAAACAAAAAGTTGCCGTTGATGTCAAGGGCAGCGATCGCCACCTGTGAGACATCTAGCGGCAGGTCAGTGCGGGCGATCGCCACCCGCTGCCGTTCGGCCTGAGGGTAGCCGCCCCAGGGCAACAGCTGCACATCGGTGAGGCGGCCAAAGATTTGATGCACCTCAGCTAGCTCTGGCGGCGACAGAAAATCGGTGCAGACCACCTCCCAGGTTTTGATCGCCTGATCGGCCTGGTCAATCACGCGCGCCGCTGCCTCGCGGTTTTCAATGCCCTTTAGCAAGTCTTCTCTCGGGAGCATACGGAAACTTCTATATAAACCTCTATTCTATCGGGTCAGCTATTCTGCATTTCTAATTCTGGATCTCTCAATATCAAGAGACATGTCTTAAGGATTATTAACCTTTGAAATGCAGACAGCGATTCAGCTCCCATAATCCCGTATAATCATTGCTTACTAATGGATGTATCCCTGTATTCATCTGGGACTCACCATTTTTGTGTCGATTTTTTGGCAGAGGCGCATCTCTTCAAGAAATCAGCCGCCCGGTTCAACCCCTAGGTCTATTTCTGGGGATGAGCAAAACCCGTTCCTTTAGTAGAGACGCTTTGAAATGACTGTATCGACCCAGGTTCCTTACCTGCTCAGAGCTGCCCGTGGTGAAGCATTAGACCGTCCGCCCGTCTGGATGATGCGGCAAGCAGGACGATACATGAAGTCTTACCGAGATTTGCGCGATAAGTATCCCTCGTTTCGGCAGCGTTCAGAGCAGGTCGATATTGCCCTAGAAATTTCACTTCAACCTTGGCATGCCTTTAAGCCCGATGGGGTGATTTTGTTTTCGGATATTTTGACGCCGCTACCCGGAATCGGCATCCCGTTTGACATCATCGAAAGCCGTGGCCCGGTTATTGACACGCCCCTGCGGACACAAGACCAAGTAGACCTGCTCCATTCCTTAGACCCAGAAGCGGACTTGAGCTTTGTCGGCGAAATCTTGAAAACGCTGCGGCATGAAGTGGGCAATGAGGCCACGGTGCTAGGGTTTGTCGGTGCGCCTTGGACACTAGCGGCCTATGCCATTGAAGGCAAAAGCTCCAAAGACTACACCGTGATTAAGGGGATGGCATTCTCAAACCCCACGCTGCTGCATCAGATTTTAGGCAAGCTGGCGGACGCGATCGCCACCTACGTCTGCTATCAAATTGAGGCTGGGGCGCAAGTGGTGCAAATGTTTGACTCGTGGGCTGGCCATCTCAGCCCCCAAGACTACGACACCTTTGCCCTGCCCTACCAGCAGCGCGTGGTGCAGCAGGTCAAAGCCATCCACCCCGACACGCCGATGATTCTCTATATCAACGGCAGCGCTGGGCTGCTAGAGCGGATGGCGCTTTCTGGCGTCGATATCGTCAGCGTCGATTGGACGGTGGATATGGCAGAAGCTCGCCGCCGCCTCGGCCCTGAAATTGGCGTGCAGGGAAATATCGACCCCTGCGTTTTGTTTGGTCCCAAGTCGCTGATTCGCGATCGCATCCTCGAAACCATCCGTAAAGCTGGCAACCAGGGTCACATCCTCAACTTGGGTCACGGCATTCTCCCTGGCACCCCCGAAGACAACGCCGCCTTCTTCTTTGAAACCGCCAAGCAAGCCGATCAGCTGCTGGCGATCGCCTGAGGCGCGTTCAACCCCGACTCAGCTTGAGTTGTTTGCTCATATCGTGGGCAAACAGCCAATGGGCAAATATCCAGTGGGCAAACAGCTCAAGCTGCAAAAATCGATCCTCATCCCTTACCCTCTCTCCTCATGACGCCGAAGCGAATTCTAGTCACGGGTGCGAGTGGCTGTGTTGGTCACTACATCGCCGACACATTAATCCAACAAACCCCCCATGAGCTGTTTTTGCTGGTTCGCGATCCGCAGAAGCTGCGGGTGGATTGCGAATCTCGTCCTGGGGTCAATGTGCTTCAAGGCAACATGCACGACATTGAACGGTTCAGCAATTTGCTCAAAACCATTGATGTAGCCGTGTTGACCGCAGCGGTCTGGGGCGGCACCGCTGAAGTATTCGATATCAACGTAGTCAAAACCATTCGGCTGATGAATTTGCTCGATCCAGATGTTTGCGAGCAGGTAATTTATTTCTCAACCGCCAGCATTCTAGATCACGATCTGCAACCGCTGAAGCAAGCCCGCGAAATTGGCACCGACTACATTCGCTCTAAGTACGACTGCCATCAACGGTTGGCAAAATTGGCGATCGCCCCCCAAATTACCACCGTTTTCCCGACCCTGGTGTTTGGTGGAGACGATACCAAACCCTACTCGCACCTCTCAGCCGGACTACCCGACCTACCCAAGTGGATCAACCTGGCTCGGTTTTTCAAAGTCGAGGGCAGCTTTCACTTCATGCATGGCCACGATATTGCCCAAGTGATTGCCTACTTGATCGAACATCCGCCCGACGTCGATCAGCCCAGAGAGTTGGTCTTAGGCGGACGCCCCGTCACAGCAAATCAGGCGATTGCAGCCGTCTGCGCCTATCTGGGCAAGCGGATTTATCTGCGGTTCCCCTTGCCCAAGCCGCTGATCGACGTGTTCATTGCCCTGTTTCAGGTGCAGATGGCCGCCTGGGATCGATTTTGCCTCAACTATCGACAGTTCACCTACCGCGACGCCGTTAGTCCCGAAACCTACAGTTTGCCAATGCGCTGCCCCACCATTGCCGATTTACTCAACGAGCGTGGCATCATCCCTCGACGGTTAGGCAAGGGGCAGTAGTATGAGTCAGTAGCACGAGTCAGCAGCACGAATCAGCAGCACGAATCAGGCGATCGCGATTCTAGATCCGCTCTTTAATCTGAATGATTCAAGGTAGAGTAAAAAGGCAATTGTGTGGTCTGTCGAGTGTTTGAGGTATAAAGTCTATGCGGATTTTGTTGGTTTATCCTCTGTTTCCCAAGACATTTTGGTCCTACGAAAAGATCCTGGAACTGGTTAACCGCAAAGTGTTGCTGCCCCCGCTGGGTCTCATCACCGTTGCCGCCATTTTGCCCCAATCGTGGGAATTTAAGCTGGTCGATCGCAATGTCCGCTCCGTCACCGAAGACGAGTGGGACTGGGCTGATGTGGTGATCTTTTCTGCCATGATCGTCCAAAAGCAAGATTTAATCGATCAAATTGGGGAAGCCAAACGGCGCGGGAAGCTGGTCGCCGTGGGCGGGCCATACCCCACGTCTGTTCCAGATGTGCCCCAAACGGCTGGCGCAGATTTCTTGATTTTAGATGAGGGCGAAATCACTTTGCCGATGTTCATTGCCGCCGTGCAGCGCGGTGACAAACAGGGTGTATTCCGCGCTGGTGATGGCGAACGCCCCGATGTGACGACCACCCCCGTGCCTCGCTTCGACCTGCTTGAATTTGACGCCTACGACTCAATGTCGGTGCAGTTCTCGCGGGGCTGCCCGTTCCAGTGCGAGTTTTGCGACATCATTGTGCTCTATGGCCGCAAGCCCCGCACCAAAACGCCTGAACAGCTGCTCAAAGAGCTAGACTATCTCTACGAGCTGGGCTGGCGACGCAGCGTGTTCATGGTAGACGACAACTTCATCGGCAATAAGCGCAATGTGAAGCTGCTGCTGCAAGCGCTAAAAATCTGGCAGCAAGAGCACCAGTATCCCTTTAGCCTCAACACCGAAGCGTCGGTAGACTTGGCTCAAGACCAGGAAATGATGGATTTGATGGTGGAGTGCAACTTCAACGCCGTGTTCCTCGGGATTGAAACTCCTGACGAAGAAAGCCTAGCGATGACCAAGAAGTTTCAGAATACGCGCGGGTCTCTGGCCGATGCGGTTGAAGCAATTACTCGCACCGGTTTGCGGGTGATGGCAGGATTTATTATTGGGTTCGATGGCGAACAAAAAGGAGCGGGCGATCGCATTGTCCGGTTCGTCGAACAGACCACCATTCCTACTACCACGTTTGCCATGCTGCAAGCGCTGCCCAATACCGCCCTGTGGCATCGCCTAGAGCGAGAAGGTCGCCTGCGCGACGGCAAAGACGGCAACATCAACCAAACGACGTTGATTAACTTTACGCCCACCCGTCCGCTCGCAGACATTGCCCATGAATACGTGGACGCTTTCTGGCGAATCTATGAACCCGTCACCTATTTAAATCGAGTTCACCGTCACTTTTTAATCTTGGGCGCACCCAAATGCAAGCCCCCGGCCAAACTCCCCAGTTTAGTCGATCTGCGGGCACTGGCGATCGTGTGCTGGCGGCAGGGCTTCGTCCGCGAAACCCGCTGGATATTCTGGCGGCATTTATGGAGCATTTTGCGCAACAATCCAGCTGTGTTCGAGCATTATCTGGCCGTTTGCGCCCACAATGAGCACTTCATGGAATACCGTCAGATTGTCAAAGACGAAATTGAAGGGCAGCTCCAGGAATTTTTGGCCAACGAACCCTCTCAGCCACCCGTCGAAGTCGATCACCCAGTAGAAGCGATGGCGCAATCTGTCTAAGCCTGCCACAAGGATTGGGCTTGGCACTGCCAAGCCCAACCCAAATCAATGTAGGGGCTTGGCACTGCCAAGCCCAAATTTGTCAGCCAGCTCAACGAGTCCGTGAGAGGCGAAACGGATTGAAATCTGTTTCGCGATCGTAGTAGTCTTCATGTTCCTGCTGCTTCAGCCAACCCGTAATCCAATACGTGATCGGCGTAAACAGAATTTCGACCCCACACTTAAACAAATAATTTGACACCGCGATCGCCAGCAGCACGCCAGTTGGCACCGTTCCTGTAAAGGCGATCAGCACAAATAAAGCGGTATCTAGCAGTTGCCCTAGTAGCGTAGAGCTAATCGTCCGCAGCCACAGCTGTCGCCCCTCGGTGACGACCTTCAGCTTTGCTAATATTACCGAGTTAGAAAACTCTCCAGCGAAGTAAGCAATCAGACTAGCAACCACAATTCGAGGGGCTTGTCCCAAAATTGCCTCGTAGGCGGTTTGGTTAGGCCAATCTGCTGCCGGCGGGAGCGCTCCGACGATTGCCAACGTCACCGACATCACAGCCGCCGCCATAAACCCTAGCCAGATCACTTTTCTAGAGCGGCCATAGCCATACACTTCGGTCAGGATGTCGCCAAAAATATAGCTGAGCGGAAATAAAAGGGTGCCGCCATCAAACGTTAGCGGTCCCAAGTTTAGAATTTTGGTAGAGGCAATGTTGGAAATTAGCAGCACGGCGACAAATAGCGCCGTGATACTGTCCAAATGTTTGAGCGGCTTAGACATGAGGTGAGATTTTGTGAGGAATTGGAATTAAAAAGGCCATAAGTTTTGGATTTTGAATTTTGAGCTGACCGCCTAAGGATTATGGATTTAATCAGGTCGGGAATTGGATTGCTGGTAGGGGCGAACGGCCGTTCGCCCCTACCGAAGAATGGCGAAGTTATCTAATTCTCATTCCTAACTCAAAACTCAAAACTGGGAACTTATAACTCACTCATCCCTAAATTAGCTTGATTGCCCGCAAAACATAGTACAGTCCAATCGCGCCACCAAAGGCAACAGCTAACAGTCCAGCATACGAAACGATGGCCATCTGAAATTCTCCATTTGCTTGCTTAGAACTATTGAACCATTTCTGAGGGACGGTTTGAGGCTGCAAGTCGGGTTGTGCTCAACAAGAGCGAGATAATAAATTCCTTACCCCTAGAGCAGGTGGTGTCATGAAGTCTGTAATTACGGTAGAGCTGCCGCAACAAGCCTACGATGTTGCGATCGCACCGGGTGGATTAACGCAATTGGGC
>CASBQX010000190.1 GCA_949127925.1 Synechococcales cyanobacterium PMM_0002 | reverse complement strand
TTTCAGAGCGATCGCAATCAAGCTTAATTTCAAAGTAAAAGTTACTGGCTGACGGGACTAGCCTTACAGTAGTATTAGATACTGCAAGTAACGTTAGAATCTGCGCTTTAAACCCCGTCGCTCTGTTGGTTCTGGCAGTGGCTCTTCATCTCACCGTAGACCATTTTCAAGCGATTCGTGCCTACGCTGAACACACCTATCCTCATGAGTGCTGTGGCTTGTTGCTGGGCATGAAGAGGCAAACTATTGGTGACATTAGCCACACTGTTGTAGAACTGTGGCCTACTCACAATGCCTGGACTGTTGAGGCGGCAGCGTTAACGGAGTCTCCCCATACATTCACCTCCACTCGCCGCTACTGGATTGATCCCAAAGATATGCTGGCAGCCCAGCGCTATGCACAGCATCACCAGTTCGATATTATTGGAATCTACCATTCTCATCCCGATCATCCAGCCGTGCCGTCAGAGTGCGATCGCACCTTGGCGTGGTCAGGCTATTCATACGTGATTGTTTCTGTGCCCCAAGGCAGCGCTCAAGATTTACTATCCTGGAGCTTAGACAACGACCAGCAGTTTCAACCCGAAGCCGTCGTGCTGACAGACGGTGACTGACCAGTTGATTCGGTATCTGTGCCCCCAAACGTCCGCTGCCTGCTGCTCCAACTCTCTGCATCTTTAAATTCTCTACCTACCTTTTCTTTGCTATGCTCAACCCCAATCTGGACGAGATCCAGCTCACTAAAGACGACTATGAACGCTATTCACGTCACCTCATTCTTCCCGAAGTCGGATTAGACGGGCAAAAGCGGCTTAAAGCAGCTAGCGTGCTGTGTATCGGAACCGGTGGGTTGGGATCTCCGTTGCTCTTGTACTTGGCCGCAGCGGGCGTTGGCCGCATCGGTATTGTAGATTTTGACATTGTGGATAGCTCTAACCTGCAACGGCAGGTGATCCACGGCACCTCGTGGGTGGGCAAACCCAAAATTCAATCGGCAAAAGATCGGATTCTGGACATCAATCCTTACTGCCAAGTAGACTTATACGAGACTCGCCTCAGTGCCGAGAATGCCCTCAGCATCATCGAACCCTATGATGTCGTGGTAGACGGTACCGATAACTTCCCCACACGTTACCTAGTCAACGATGCCTGTGTGTTAGCAGGGAAGCCTAATGTCTATGGCTCCATCTTTCGGTTTGAGGGGCAGGCGACGGTGTTTAACTACGAAGGGGGGCCAAACTACCGCGATTTGTATCCCGAGCCACCCCCACCAGGGTTGGTACCTTCTTGCGCCGAAGGAGGCGTTCTAGGGATTCTACCCGGCATAATTGGAGTGATTCAGGCCACAGAAACGGTCAAAATTATTCTAGGAGTGGGCACAACTCTCAGTGGCCGACTGTTGCTGTATAATGCCCTCGACCTGACATTTCGAGAACTGAAGCTGCGGCCTAACCCCGTCCGCCCCGTGATTGAAACGTTAATTGACTACGAAGAATTTTGTGGAATTCCCCAGGCAAAAGCAATGGAAGCACAGCAACAGGCCGACCTGCAAGAGATCACCGTAACCGAGTTGAAGCAGCTGTTAGACAGTGATGCAGACGATTATCTATTGATCGATGTGCGTAATCCGAATGAGTATGAGATTGCTCAAATTCCGGGCGCTGTCTTGATTCCGCTGCCCGATATCGAAAATGGCGATGGGGTGAGCCGAGTCAAGGATCTGCTCAATGGGCATCGGCTGATTGCCCATTGCAAATTGGGTGGGCGCTCGGCCAAAGCGCTGGCCATCTTGAACGAGAGAGCGGGCATCGGTGGCACGAATGTGAAGGGGGGGATTGCCGCCTGGAGTCGTGAGGTCGATGCTACGGTGCCTCAGTATTAGGCGGGTCTTCAAGCCGTTTGAGCCTAATTGAACAGGCGATCGCCCGATCGTATAATTCCAACGGGTGAGGTTTGATGATTGATTTAGCCGTTATCCTGAGAGACTTAGAGGTTCATTCTCAATTGCCTAGATTTAGGCACCTCTAAAAATATTAGGGGCAGCGGGGGCTGGCCCCTAATTTTTTTGACCCATCTTCTGGAGAAATCCATAGAATATGAGCTGGGACAGGCTTCGATGCGATCGCGATCAAAGCGCGAGTTCGCCATCTTGTTACACTAACGGCAATATAGATGGTTCTATGACCTTTTATGAGTGAAGCTAATCTTCGCTGCTCCTCTCTACCGGATGGGTTAACGGAGCATGAAGTAATTGTCCGGCGCGCCTCAGGGCAGGGTAACAACGTCACACTGCAAACGAGTCGTTCTTACGTCCAAATTTTTCGAGAAAATCTGTTTACGTTTATTAACGCTGTGTTCTTTGGCATCAGCGTGGTTATGCTGCTGCTGCACCGCCCTGGAGATGGCTTTTTGGTGATTGTGGTCATCTTTGGTGGCGTAATTATTAATATTTATCAAGAAATTTGGGCCAAACGCAAGTTAGATGAAATCGCCCTGCTGAACCGACCCCGCGCTACAGTGATTCGCAATGGCCAAGAGCGTGAGGTCGAGCCGAGTGAAATTGTGCTAGGCGATGTGCTGCTGCTGCGATCGGGCGATCAGATTTTGGTGGATGGTGAGGTCGTGGGGGGTGGGCATGTTGAGGTCGATGAGTCGCTCTTGACTGGGGAATCGGAGGTGGTGCCCAAAACGGCGGGGCAGCCGTTGTTTTCTGGCAGTTTTTGTGTCAGCGGCACGGCGTGCTACGAAGCACAGCAAGTTGGCAAAGCAACGCTGGCTTACCAGCTGATGGCTGGAGCGCGCGAATTTCGGCATGTCTACACGCCCCTTCAGCGGGAAATCAATATAATTATTCGCGTGTTCGTGCTGATTGCCTGCTTTTTGTGGATTTTAATTGGAATTAGCTTTTTAAGCCGATCGCTCTCAATCAACGATGTCGTGCAGCGGGCGGCTGTCGTAGCGGGGCTAGTGCCAGCCGGGTTGCTGTTGGCGATCACGCTGGCCTACGGGTTGGGTGCCGTGCGGATGTTGGGTCAAGATGTGCTGATCCAGCAGGCCAATGCGGTGGAATCGCTCAGCAATGTCAATGTGCTGTGCTTAGACAAAACTGGCACCCTAACCACCAACCAGCTGATGCTACAGAGCATCGAACCGATCGGCATTTCGGACGCGGAGGTGCGATCGCTGTTAGGTAATTTTGCGGCGAGTGCCAGTGCCCGCAATCGCACCAGTGATGCGATCGCCCTTGCCTGTGAGGGACAGCGGCGATCGCCCGTGGTCGAGGTGCCGTTTTCCTCCAGTCGGCAGTGGAGTGCCTTGGCCTTCGACCAATTTCCCCAGGCTGGAACCTATGTGTTAGGGGCACCCGAAGTCCTAGCAAAAGTGGCCAGTTTAGATGCCCAAATCAGCGATCGCATCGTCTCCCTCGCCGCCGCAGGACTGCGCGTCGTTCTGTTTGCGGCCAGCCCCGATTGGACAAGCTTGCAGACTCAAGCGAAGGCATCCCAGCTTCCTCCTGACCTGACGGCGTTGGGGCTATTGTGCTTTAGCGATCAGCTGCGCCCAGAAGCCTATGAAACGCTTCAGGGGTTCAAGCAAGCAGGGCTAGAGGTGAAAATCATTTCGGGAGACAATCCGCAGACCGTTGCGGCCTTGGCCAAACAGGCGGGGTTAGGCGATGACCTGCGCGTGGTTTCGGGAGCAGAACTGGCCAAGATGGACTCGGCTCAACTGACTCAAGTGGCGCAAACCCATACCGTGTTTGGCCGAATCACCCCCGATCAAAAAGCCGACCTGGTGCGAGCGTTGCGCCAATCCGGGCGCTATGTCGCCATGATTGGCGATGGGGTGAACGATATTTTGTCGCTGAAGCAGGCAAATCTGGCGATCGCCATGGAAAGTGGCAGCAAAGCCACCCGTGGCGTGGCCGACATTGTGCTGCTAAAAGATTCGTTCGCCGCCTTACCCCATGCATTTCTAGAAGGGCAACGCATCCGCAGTGGCATTCAAGACGTGATGAAGCTGTTCATGGTGCGCGTCTTCTGCGTGACGCTGCTAATTTTCTCCACCTCAATTGTCACCGATAGTTTTCCTTTAGAAAACAAGCAAAGTGCGATCGTGACGCTAATTGGCGTGGGCCTACCGACGATCTTTATCCCCCTCTGGGCCAAGCCCGTGGCGCTTTCGCCTCGCAGCATGGTGCGATCGATGCTGCATTTTGTCATTCCCTCCACGCTCACCTTGACACTGGTGGCACTGCTGGTTTACCTGCTGTTTTTGGTCAGCGCTGTCCTAGATTTATCGCCCTCCCAAGAATTAACGCAGCTAGACTACGCCATTCCTCGCAGCGCTCTAGTGGCCATTCTAATTATGGGAGAACTTTGTCTCATTCCCTTTTTGAAACCACCAACAACGGCTTGGGTGGGCGGAGAACCGCTGAGTGGAGACTGGCGCTACACCTTGATGGCGGTAGTGCTGCTGGGTCTATATATCGTGATTGTGTCGGTGCCGCTGTTAAGCCAGTTTTTTGAACTCACCTCCTTGAGTCTAAATAGCTACTTCTACATTGGCTTAGTCGCATTGGAATGGTGCCTATTGCTGCGATTAATTTGGCGAACTCGGTTGCTCGATCGCTTCTTGGGTGTAGATCTAAACTAGTTTGAGGCAAGGCTAGAACACGCTCTAGCAAAGCCCTATTCCAAAATCCACTCTGATGTCCGATCGCCTAGGTCAATGGGAATACTGACAGCTTTCCCCAACCGGGGGCGATCGCTAGTCTGGTCAATATATTGCTCCACTCGATCCGTGCAGCCCCAGGCATTGAGATAAGTGGTCACGTCTTCTAGGTGCTCCAGGTACTCTGCTTCTGTCATTGGAAATGACGCTTGTTCTAGGTATTTCCACATCACCTGAAAAAAAATCTTCCCCTGAACCTTGCGCAACTGAACGTCAAACGAGCGTCCCCACTTGGTTAGCAATAGCTGGTGCAGTTCATCGCCCGTCATAGTTTCCTTTTGTTTACGTTTGTTTACGGAAACCACTCTCTTTTGCCCTGGTTTCACTTTGGGCACAGCAGAAGTGCAATAATACTTCTAGAAAAACTGTAAACCATTGCTGCTCAAGGCTAATGCCTCATATAGCGGGCAGGGTTTAATTCATCAAAGTTCTTACCCCATACGTTCAGTTCATACTATGGCTCAAGCTTCTGGACCGTCCGACGTGCCCGATTTGGGGCGTCGCCAATTTATGAATCTCCTCACCTTCGGGGCAGTAACGGGAGCAGGTCTTGGGATGCTCTACCCCGTGGTCAAATATTTTATTCCTCCCTCTAGCGGTGGCACAGGCGGCGGTGTAACGGCAAAAGATGCTTTGGGCAACCCCGTTGTCTTCAAAGACTTTCTGGCTAGTCATAGTGTCGGCGATCGCGTCTTGGCTCAAGGATTGAAGGGCGACCCGACCTATATTGTGGTCGAAAGCTCTGATGCGATCGCCAACTACGGGATCAACGCTGTTTGTACACACTTGGGTTGTGTGGTGCCGTGGAACGCCAGCGAAGATAAATTCATCTGCCCCTGCCACGGGTCTCAATACGACAGTGCTGGCAAAGTGGTGCGCGGGCCGGCCCCGCTATCGCTACCGCTAGCGCATGCAGATGTGACTGAAGCAGGCACCATTGCCCTGTCAACCTGGACGGAAACCGATTTCCGTACGGGCGAAGATCCTTGGTGGTCCTAGAGCCGCTACTTGGTCGAACGCTGTCGTTAAAATCCGCCGAAATCCTTTGTTTATTCAACCGCACAGCAATGAAATTCAAGGTTTGGTCATCCCCTTTAGTCCGTCATACTCAGGCTATCTCTAGCGGCTTATTCATTGCTCTAGTAGCCACACTTTTTTTCTTCGCAGGCGATTTGGTCGTACCCCAATCTGCTGCCGCCTATCCCTTCTGGGCGCAGCAAAACTACGCTAGCCCCCGCGAAGCCACTGGGCGGATTGTGTGCGCCAACTGCCATTTGGCCGCCAAGCCTACCGAAGTAGAAGTGCCCCAGTCTGTATTACCCAATACGGTGTTCAAAGCCGTGGTCAAAATCCCCTACGATACCAGTGCTCAGCAAGTGTTGGGTGACGGTAGCTTAGGAGCACTCAACGTCGGTGCAGTCATGATTCTCCCCGAGGGTTTCAAAATTGCTCCCGAGGATCGCATTCCTCCAGATCTGCTGGAAGAAGTGGGTTCTACAGCGTTGCTCCAGCCCTATAGCGATACCCAGCCCAACATAGTCATTGTCGGGCCATTGCCCGGTGACCAATATCAAGAAATTGTATTCCCAGTCCTCTCTCCCGATCCCAGTACCGACAAGAGCGTTTATTTCGGTAAATACTCGATTCACGTAGGCGGAAACCGGGGCCGTGGACAGGTTTATCCCACTGGTGAAAAGAGCAATAACGCGGTTTACACGGCATCAGTCGCGGGCACCATCAGCAAAATTGTCAAAGCCGATGACGGCAGCGCCCAAGTCACCATTCAACCCGAGTCAGGATTGGCGGTGGTGGATGCGATCCCAGCAGGGCCAGCGCTGCTGGTGTCAGAAGGGCAGTCGGTAACAGCCGCAGAAGCGCTGACCTCGAACCCCAATGTCGGTGGGTTTGGCCAGAAGGATGTAGAAATTGTGCTACAAAGCCCCAACCGGATTAAGGGCCTGGTGGCATTTTTGGCAGCTGTGACGTTGGCTCAAATTATGCTAGTTCTGAAGAAGAAGCAGGTTGAGCGCGTTCAAGAAGCAGAAATGACGTTTTAGGAGCAGCCCCTATGACCACTGCAATCATTAATGAAACGGCTAGACGAGACTTTTTTACCTGTTTAGGGATCTGGCTGAGTCTGGAAGTGTTGGTGTTTGCAGTACTGCCACTGGTGGGGTTGGCGCAGTTGAGCGGCGGGTTCATGCTGTGGTTTGTCGCTAGTCTGGCGCTAGGAATAGTTGGAGCATTGTTGCTGAGCTGGGGAGCACTGATGCTGCTGAAATCGAGACCCACTAGCGATCGCCCCCGTCGTCATGTGTTCCAGGCTCTACTGGGTCAGGTAATGTCCTGGTTTGGGCTGCTGGGGATCGCGTTTCCGTTACTGGTCATGAGCATTGAGCTTTTTACCAATGTTTTTGCGACCTTAACCCGCTAGCCACCCACAGCTACAGCTTCAAACCGCTTAGCTTAAGCGCATGGCTGAATGAAAAACTGGCTTCTCCAATTCAGGAGAAGCCAATTTTTTGATCTTTTATTTTTTTGAATCAACTCAAGCTGCCGTTTGCATCAACGCCGAGCTACCGCAATCTCTACGGGTCAACAGCCGTTGTTTTCAACACGTCAATCATCATGCCTTCGCGAGCCAGTTGGGCGTGGCGAAATTGAGATTGAACTTCAAGCTCTACATGGTCTAGAAAGTCGTCTTCGTGAGACGGAGCATGATGAAACATCACCATCGTTTTGACATTGGCGGCGATCGCGACATCAATTCCAA
>CASBQX010000189.1 GCA_949127925.1 Synechococcales cyanobacterium PMM_0002 | reverse complement strand
GGGAAGGATGTTCGGCTTTGCCGTTCGCGAAGCGTAGGATGAAGGATGAAGCGGGAAGGATGAATGGGAAATAGGTGGGGCTAGCGAGGGGGCTAAATTAGGTTGGGGTGAAGGGTTTGTTTATTGTGACGCTTTTTGAGGAGCAGGGGCGGAATCTGTTGGGAAGAATTTAAGGGAATAGTTTGGCAATGGAAAATATGGATCAAATGCTTAGTTTTCCGCTAATGTACCAACTTAGCAGCCGCGTGTGACGGATCTGCGATCAAAGAAGGACGCATACTCATGAGACGTATTTTTATCTCAGCCGGACATGGCGGCACTGAGGGGTCGGGGATCGATCCGGGGATCGTGGTGGCGGGTACCACGGAGGCCAGAGAGATGATCTTAACGCGGGATCTAGTGATGTCTGAGCTGCGATCGCGTGGGTTTGAGGTGCTGGCTGTGCCCGATGACCTCAGTATGGTGCTGTCGATTGCCTGGATCAATGCTCGTGGGATTGTGGGCGATGTGGCGCTAGAAATCCACGGTGACGCGTCGGGCAATCCGGCCGTGCGCGGGGCTAGCGTATTTTATATTCCCAACAACGACGTGCGCAAAGCCCATGCTGAACTGTTGCTGCTGGCTCTATTGCGGCGAGTGCCGCTTCCCAGTCGGGGCACTCGGCCAGATACCGACGCGGGAACGGGCATTTTGGCTTTTTGCCGTCAGGTGTCGGTGCCCTCGCTGCTGATGAATATTGGCTTCCTCACCAGCCCCGACGATCGCAGCATCATCCAAAATCGCCGCCGGGATCTGGCCCTAGGGATTGCGGACGGGCTAGCGTCTTGGAGCCGTGCCCTTTCTGTCCAACCTCCTGCACCAGAACCTGTCTACTCCACCATCGACATCAGCCTCAGCGGCGGAATTTATGACGAGCAAGGCATTATCGTCAACGGCAATGCCTACATCCCGATTGATCTAGTCGATCGGCTGGGGATTGATCTAACTCAAGCGACCGACATCCGCCGCCTTGTATACCGCAATATTGTCTATGTGAAGGCGATCGAGCTGCGCCCCTTCAATATTGCAGTGAGCTGGGATGCGACGACTCGTACCATCACGCTGCAACATGCGACTCTGTGCCCCGGCCAAGTGGATCGAATTATGGGGCTAGGTCAAACCAGCGAGGTGCAGATGATGATGTTTCTCAAGAGCAACAATGAAGGCGCGATCGCCCAGTTTCCAGAACTGCCTCGGCTATACCGCGAAGAGGGCACGACAGAAGGCGTGAATTACGATATCGCCTTCTGCCAAATGTGTGTCGAAACTGGCTTCCTCCAGTTTGGCAGCGACATTAAGCCGGGTCAAAATAACTTTGGCGGGTTAGGCGATGCGACGGGTGCTGCCGATGGCGCGATTTTCCCCAGCGCTCGAATTGGGGTTAGAGCACACATTCAACACCTCAAAGCCTATGCCAGCACGGCTCCGCTGGTGCAGGGGTTAGTCGATCCCCGCTTTCGGTTTGTCGCCAGAGGAGTCGCCCCGTTGGTAGGGCAGCTGAGCGGTCGGTGGGCGGCTGATCCCCAATATGGTGAAAAGATCATCTCGTTGGTCAGGCGGCTATACGAGTCATCTGGAATCTTATAGTTTTCGCTCAATTGAAGGAACACACGATAGTAGGGGCACAGCATGCTGTGCCCCTACTATTGTCTACCTGCCGCATATTGGGTGCCTACGCAGGGATGACGTTACAGTCCAGGCAGATTCAATCCGCCCGTCAATTCTTCCATCCGTTCACGCATCGTTGCGGTGGATTTGTTGTATGCGTCTTTGGTTGCAGCTAGCACTAGGTCTGACAAGACTTCAGCCCCTTCAGCCAACACATCGGGAGAAATTTCTACCCGCCGAGGTTCTTGGTTGCCGCTGAGGATGATCTTGACTAGACCACCACCCGCTTCGCCAGTAATCTCCATGATTTCCAGCTCTTCTTGAAGCTTCTTGGCACCTTCTTGAACTTGCTGGGCTTTTTTGAACGCTTCGGTCAGCTCTTTCATTTTGCCAAGACCAAAACCGCCGAATCCCTGTCCTTTCGTCATAACGTCTCGTAGGTGAGTTGTTCTGCAAATATACTCGAATCTTAAAACCTTAGCACTTTTGCTAAAACAATGTTTTTAGAGAACTCGTTGCCTTAATACCCGCAAAAGGGTGGTAAACGCCATTGGCAGGGGCGCGATCGCCTCCATCTGTTCGCCAGAAATCGGGTGCTGCAACCGCAATTTCCAGGCGTGTAGGGCTTGACCCGGTAGCTTGACTCCCATTGATTTGCCGGCACTGTAGACGGGATCGCCCACGACTGGGTTGCCCATATAGGCGCTGTGGACCCGGATTTGATGTGTCCGCCCAGTTTCTAAGTCAAACTGCATCAGCGTGTAGTTGCCTAAGCGTTCTTGCACCTGCCAATGGGTAATGGCCGATCTGCCGCCCTTGTCTTCGGGCACCACTGCCATTTTTTTGCGATCAGCCAGATGGCGACCCACTGGCGCGTCTACGGTGCCGCTCTGCGCGCGCGACGAGCCATAGACGACCGCTAGGTAGGTGCGGCGGGCGGTCTTAGTCTTGAACTGCGCCTGGAGGTGTTGATGCGCCTGATCGGTTTTGGCAATGGCGATCGCCCCGCTCGTATCTTTGTCTAAGCGATGCACAATGCCGGGGCGCTGCACCCCGCCGATGCCAGACAAATCGGTACAGTGGGCTAGGAGCGCATTCACCAGCGTGCCGCCCTGGTGCCCCGGTGCCGGATGCACAACCAATCCAACTGGCTTGTTGAGAATAATCAGGTGCTCATCCTCAAATAAAATGTCGAGCGGAATCGTTTCGGCCTCTAGCTTCAGCGGCTCGACCTCAGGAATGACCAAAGAGAGGCGATCGCCCCCTCGCACCGATAATTTTTTAGAAGTACATACCGCCCCATTTACCTGCACTTGGCCCTGTTCAATCAACTTTTGGAGCCTAGCCCTGGAGAGATCGGGCAATTGCTCGGCCAAGTAGCGATCGAGCCGTTCGCCCGCTATGTGAACGTCCAAATCAATGGTTGAAGTCACGATTTAAATCCGGTTTTGAGGACTGAGAGGCAGATTGCGCAGATTGAAGCCCTTCTGCGGCCTGGAGTGCCTCTGTCTTACAGCGATACCACGAAAGAATTTCAACAAACTCTAAAACTTCCTGAACGTCTGGTTCAGGAAGCGTGTGGAGCTGGGCTACAATTTGCTCAATTAATGTTTGCATCAAGCTACCCAACGTTGAATTCAATCAACATGGAATTTCTCACTCAGCAAGGATAATTCAACAATCTGGCAGTCGAGCGGTAACCTCCCTGCTACCTGATTTGATATCCTTATCTGCCTCTAAGCTTGACATACTTAATAAAAATTTTAAGGTGGATTCAACCGACCAAGCATCCTATTTTTCAGCAGTTCCTTGCTCCTTGGACTGGGGCAGAAACTCGCACTCGACCACTACTTTGATGTTGCATGCGGCGGTGCCCGTGGCAATGTAGGGAATCCCGCTCATGCCGCTGACGTTGACGCCAAACTCTAGCGTGACTTTTTTGACGTCGGCCATCGCCGCATCTCGAAAGGCATTGAGGGTGTGTTTGGTATACGTTTTAATCGTGCTTTCAATCGCTTGGAAGCTCTGTGAAACCTGGTCACTAGGGTTGGCAGAACCCCAGCCTTTGGCAAGCCGAGTCGTCTCTCCAGAATTGGCGATCGCCCCAGGGGCTGCTGTGCGGTCGGTGGTTTCGACGTAAATCACGGTACCGTCTTCGACTTGAAGGGGTTGAAGCTGATTCATAGAAGTGCTGAACTCATCACAAAACAACTGGATGCATCCTGACAGCGCCACCGCTGGGGAGATCGCCAGGGATTTATCCAAAGCAGGGACGCCAATTATGAGGATAGGTGATCTTGCCTGGTCATCGCCCTAGTCGTCGCCCTAGTCATCGTCTAGATTAAGCAGCTGCTCGTCGATTGTTTGGAGCTGTTCGCGGGCGATCGCTTCCGAAATCAACCGTTTTCGCACCGCTTCATTCAACGCCCCTTTTTCGGCTAGCAATAGCCGCCGCCGGATCGCGTCCAATTTGGGGCGATCGCCTTCCTCCACTGCCGCCGAATCTTCGCGCTGGTTGTAGCGATCGCGCAGGGCTTTTTCAGAACGGGCTACCTGCACCTGGTAGCGCGATCGCATCTCTTCATAGACCGCCTTGGGTAACACGCCCGTTTTGAGCAGCTGTTCCAGTTCATCTTGCGCCGCCTTGGCCGAAATCAGCTGTGCCTGTAGCTCTTCTACCTCGCGGCGGGCGGGCGACATCGGCACCAGGTTTAGCTGCTTCACCAGCCAGGGCAGACTCACCCCTTGCCCCACCAACGACAGCAACACCACCCCATAGACCAGCGCAATTAGATCTGCCCGGCCGGGTAGGCTAGCTGGCAAACTCAGCACCAGCGCCATCGATAGCGACCCTTTAATGTTGCCTAAAAATAAAACATGTTGCCAGGGTAGTGGGATCGGGCGATCGAACCGCTGCACCACCGCCAGCAATGGATAAACCGTCAACAATCGCCCCACCTGATAGGCCAAAACGGCCAGCAGCACCGCTGGGAGATTGCGCCAGAGCGTCGCCAAGTTAAGCTCTAACCCAATCAATAAAAAGATAAACGTGTTGACCCCAAACCCGGCATATTCCCAAAAGCTGTAGAGCGTAATCCGGCTGGAGGCCGAAAATTGGCGAGCTAAACCCGCATTCCCCACCATCAAACCCGCCACCACCACCGCGACCACGCCCGACACATGCAGCAGTTCTGCACCCTGAAACGCTCCTAGCGCCAGCGCTACCGTCAATAAAATGCCGCTGAGCGGGTCATCTGAGCGGGCAAATAACCCGGTGCTGAGATAGCCCAGGACTACACCCAGCAGCGCCCCACCCACAATCACAATCAAGAACCGCTGAACCCCATCGGCCAGCGTCACAGAACCCGTGCTATATGCCTGTAAAATCAACCCATATAGCACCAGAGCCATGCCATCGTTGAACAGGCTTTCACCCTCCACAATGGTCGAGAGGCGAGCGGGCACAGACACTTCTTTAAACACCGCAATCACCGACACCGTATCGGTAATCGCCAAAATCACCCCCGCCAGCAGGGCTGGAATCCAGGCCAACCCTAGCACTACGGTCAGCACCGTAGCGGTAATGCTGGAGGCAATCAAGACGCCAGGGCCAGCTAGCAAAAACACGGGCTTGAGCGTGCTGCGCAAGCGACTGACATCGGTATTGATGGCGGCCTCAAACAACAGAATCGGCAAGAAAAGGTTGATGATTAAGGACGACTCTAGCCCGATCCGATCCGGCAGAAATTCGGCGATCGCCAATCCGGCCACCACTAGCCCGGTCACATAGGGAATCCGCAGCCGCCGAGACAGCAACGCTACCACCGTTGCGACTAATAGCAAAATAATCAGTACCGGAATAATTTCAGGTACATGATTGCTATTCAACTGATTGGGGGCACTAGACGCTAGCCAATTGGGATCATCCATCGCCTCACTTT
>CASBQX010000188.1 GCA_949127925.1 Synechococcales cyanobacterium PMM_0002 | reverse complement strand
GTTCCCCAGTTTCGTCTCAAGCAAGATGCCCTGCCTGGTCAACAAACGGGGTTACGGTTTAAGGCCAATAAGATAGGAACCTACCCGATTGTCTGCGCAGAACTGTGCGGCAGCTACCACGGCGGCATGCGATCACAGGTGATTGTCCATAGCCCAGAGGAGTACGATACCTGGTTGACTCAAAACCAAGTAGCGCAACAGCAGAATCCAAATGCGGTGGTTGCTGTCAACCCGGCAAACTTAACCGATACCGAGTTCCTCACTCCCTACGCCAAAGAGCTGGATGTCAAGGCAGACGAGTTATCGCATCTGCATGCCGAGCACACCATGATGCCTGCAATGGTGGCGCAATAGCGTGATCCCCGGCATGAACTGCCTAGCTTGAACTGCCTAGATTGACACTCTGCTGACCTATAACCAGCACCTCTACATTCCTCGGCTCCTGCACTCTTAGCTTCTGCTCTCTCGTTTATGACGCAAGCTCAAATTCCCCTCGAAACGACCTCCACGGTTCATGTTGAGCATCTTCCCGCTCATGCGCCGTGGAAGTGGTATGACTATTTCACGTTTAACGTAGACCACAAGGTGATTGGGATTCAATACCTGGTCACGTCGTTTATTTTCTATTTGATTGGCGGCCTGATGGCGGTGGCGATGCGCACTGAGCTGGCAACGCCCAACCCCGACTTTATCGATCCAACCCTTTACAACGCATTTTTGACCAATCACGGCACGATCATGATCTTCTTGTGGATTGTGCCTGCTGCCATTGGCGGGTTTGGCAATTACCTGATCCCGCTAATGATTGGGGCACGGGATATGGCATTCCCCAAGCTCAATGCGATCGCCTTCTGGCTCAACCCTCCGGCTGGGGCGCTGCTGTTGGGCAGCTTCTTCTTTGGCGGTGCCCAGTCGGGCTGGACATCGTACCCGCCGCTGAGCGAAATCACCGCCAATACCGCGCAGTCGATGTGGATTCTGGCGATCATCTTTGTGGGCACCTCCTCGATTTTGGGAGCGCTCAATTTCATCGTGACCATCTTGCTAATGCGAGTACCCAGCCTCAAGTGGGATCAGATGCCGCTGTTCTGTTGGGCAATTTTGGCCACGTCAGCCCTGGCACTGCTGTCCACCCCTGTATTGGCAGCGGGTTTGGTACTGCTGCTGTTTGATATCAACTTCGGCACCTCCTTCTATAAACCCGATGAAGGCGGCAATGTCATCATCTACCAGCATCTATTCTGGTTTTACTCGCATCCAGCGGTGTATTTGATGATTTTGCCCGTGTTTGGCGTGATGTCGGAAATTATTCCGGTGCATGCGCGTAAGCCCATTTTTGGCTATAAGGCGATCGCCTTTTCCAGCTTGGCTATTTGCCTAGTCGGGCTATTTGTCTGGGTACACCACATGTTTACCAGCGGCACACCACCCTGGATGCGCCTGTTTTTTACCATCTCTACCCTCATTGTGGCCGTGCCCACAGGCGTCAAAATCTTTAGCTGGGTGGCGACCCTTTGGGGCGGCAAAATCCGTTTCACCAGCGCCATGCTGTTTGCGGTGGGGCTGCTGTCGATGTTTGTGCTAGGCGGATTGAGCGGCGTCACCCTAGGTGCCGTGCCGTTTGATGTGCATGTCCACGACAGCTACTACATCGTGGCGCACTTCCACTACGTGCTATTTGGCGGCTCCGTATTTGGCATCTACGCGGCCATTTACCACTGGTTCCCCAAAATGACCGGGCGGATGATGAATGAAACCTGGGGCAAAGTCCACTTCGTCATGACCTTCATTGGCACCAATCTCACCTTTTTGCCGATGCACACCTTAGGGATTCAAGGCATGCCCCGCCGCGTTGCCATGTACGATCCCCAGTTCACTGCCATTAACCAACTCTGTACCTTTGGCGCATTTTTCCTGGCCGCCTCCGTGATCCCGTTCATAGTCAATGTGATTTGGAGCTGGAGCCACGGTGAAAAAGCCGGCGATAACCCCTGGAATGCCCTAACGCTGGAGTGGACAACCGCTTCACCCCCGATTGTAGAAAACTGGGAAGTTTTACCCGTCGTTACCCATGGTCCCTATGCCTACGGCGGCAACTATGTTCCAGAAACCACAGACGCTACCGCAGACATTAAAGGATGAAACATGAGGGATGTTCGGCTTGGCTATACATCTCTCATCTTTAATATCTGTCATCTTTATTTTTGATCCCCTCATCTCTTTCTCCCCCCTCGCTTATGCAAGGCTCAACCATCAACTCTCCTGAAACTGCGGTAGAAGCGACCCTGTCGCCAGCGATGATTACCCACCAAGCGCACCCAGACCTGCGGGTTTGGGGTCTGCTAACATTTTTGGTATCAGAATCGCTGATGTTTGGCGGATTTTTTGCGGCCTATTTGCTAATTCGCGGGGCGGCGGCGACTTGGCCTCCAGAAGGCACTGAGGTAGAGCTACTGCTGCCCAGTATCAACACTGTGATTCTGGTATCCAGCAGTTTTGTGATTCATTTGGGCGACGTCGCCATCAAGAAAAATGACTTGGCTGGGATGCGCAAGTGGTATGGCATCACCGCGCTGATGGGAGCCATTTTCTTGTTGGGTCAGGTGTATGAATACATGAACCTGGGCTATGGGCTATCGACCAACGTGTTTGCCAACTGCTTTTACCTGATGACTGGCTTTCACGGGCTGCATGTGTTCATTGGGCTACTGCTAATTTTGGGTGTGCTGTGGCGATCGCGCCGTCCGGGTCACTATTCCGACCACAAGCACACGGGCATAGAAATGGCAGAGATCTACTGGCACTTCGTCGATATCATCTGGATTGTGCTGTTTGCGCTGGTCTACATTTTGACCTTATTTTAGCTTCGACGCGGGTTGAGGTCGGCTCAGAACCCTACCACGAGGTCTGATCTAGTAGGGGCGAACGGCCGTTCGCCCTTACAAAAGAATAGCGGAGTAGGGGCGAACGGCCGTTCGCCCTTACAAAAGAATGGCGGAGTTATTTAACTCTCATGCCTTAGCTCTCTAAAATAGTCACAAGCTTGAGGCCAAACTGCGATTCAAAACAGCTCTTTTTGCCATCTAGACTCCAGAGTTCCAGGGCGCAATCATCTCCGGCGTGGGTGGGTTTTAGGTGGAGATGAAACTCGTGGGTTTCAAGATGATGCTCACCCCAGAGCTGTTGAATCGCTCCAATTTGCCGCCGATCTAAGGCCACCGCAAGACGTAGAAACGGATTGAGCTGATCCACAACTTTACGGTGCCGCTTGCTGGAGAT
>CASBQX010000187.1 GCA_949127925.1 Synechococcales cyanobacterium PMM_0002 | reverse complement strand
TACGTCCATGATGGGGCCGTCGAAGTCTGTAATAATTCTCAGCATTGTGTTGAATTCTCACTCCCACCGCCGTTAACTTTGATTACAGATTAACGGATTGGGCGGCGTAGAGACGCGATCAATCCGTAGAGACGCGATTAATCGCGTCTCTACGGTCAGGTAACGGTTGGCAGCGTGGTCACCAAAAAGACGGCGACGGTGGCGATCGCCAAAATCACATGAATCAGCGTCCCTACCAATGAACCAACCAGGATGCCGAACCCGGCGCGAATGGCTAGCCGCAAATCGCGCCGATAGAGAAACTCGCCCACAATCGCGCCTAGCAGAGGCCCCAATAGAATCCCCAGCAATGGCCCGCCAATGGGTAAAGCAGGCAGCAGTCCAAAAAAGCCGAGCAATAGCCCTACAACCGCGCCTACCTGCCCCCAGATGCTCGCCCCGGCCTGCTTTGCTCCCAGGTAAGTAGCCAGAAAGTCGATCCCCGTACTCACGAGCAGCGCTACGATCGCCACCACTAGCGGCACCCCCAGTCCCTCAAACCCGTTGGCAAATCCCCAAGCCGCGATCGCCACCGCAATCAAGCCGACACCCGGTACAGCGGGTAACACTGCGCCTGCAATGCCCACAATCATCACCAGTACGAGAGTCCAATAGAGAATCAGCATAGGAGTTAGGGATGCGTGAGGTGGGGTAGCGGCCATTGGTCTAACGTGCTGTCTAACTTATTAGCTAGTCCGGCAATCCAGATTTCGTCTTGGCGGGTGTAGCTGCGGGGCGCGTTGGCTCCTAAAATCAGGACGCCTTGAGTCCCAATGGGTTGGCAGATCACGCCTTGGGTATTGTCGGGCAGGTAGTCAAACTCAACTTTACCGGGATAGATCTGGAGGTTGACCAAATAGACGGGCTTTTGGGTTTGGAGGACGCGTTGCAGAATGGCTCCGGGAGCCACAGTAGAGCTGGCTCCGACGATGCCTCGACGCAGCAGCACCCGTCCGTTGACGAAGACGACGAGCGATCGCGTCACCGTATTGGTCAACAGGATGTGCGAAGCCCAGGCTAGCTCTAGCCGCAATGGATCGGGCAAATCGGCCGCTAGGTCAAATACCTCCTGCCCATTGAGCACGACCACATCGGGCGATCGCGGCTGAATTTGCTGCCACAGCAAACCAATTAGAATCAACACGGCGCTAATAATTACCCCTAGGGCATCAGAGCGCGCTTGCGAATTGGTCAGGTCGGGCGTCCACAGTCGATTGACCAGCAGCAGCGACCCGGCCAACATGCCTACTCCAATGGGGAGCTGCCGCAGCACCAGACTTGAGTCAGATTTAGCCATCGGTGTACCTCGTCATCCATACAGTGGCATGGCAGTCGCATGGATTTGCATGGATTTGCATGGATTGCAATTTGATCCTGACACAGAAGGGGAGGTGGTGTGGCACACTCTGATCTGGGTCAGCAATTCTGATGCTACGACCGATGCAAGCGATAGGGGTAAGGACATAGGTGAGATCGTTATGAGGGTAGTCTAACGTGCGGAATTCACTCGCTATAGGGCTAACGGGGAGCCTCTTGATCGCGACACTGGCCGCTCCAGGGTGGGCAACTGTTGAACCGGTGCGCTCGGTAGACTGGGCAAGCTGGTCTAGTGCCAATTGGCTAATGGCGGCGATAGCCCCTGCCGCAACCATCCCCGACCCGACTGCCGCTGGTGCGATTCAGCAACATCTAGCAGAATTGGCGGCATTGGGCATGCCTGCGGCTCAGCAAGGCGTTTTTATTCAGGCGGGCAACCAAGTGCTGGCCGAGCACCAAGGCGGTGTGCCAATTCCGGCGGCATCGTTGACCAAAATTCCGACCACGCTGGCTGCGCTGACCCTGTGGGGCACCGATCGCCAATTTAACACCCTGATTGGCATGACTGGGGCGCTGCAAGATGGGGTAGTGCAAGGGGACTTGGTGGTGCAAGGTGAGGGCGATCCGCTATTTGTCTGGGAGGAGGCGATCGCCCTGGGTAACGCCCTGAACCAGCTTGGCATTCAGCGGGTGTCTGGCAATCTGGTGATTGTGGGTAATTTCGCCATGAACTTTAAAGCCGACCCAGAGACAGCGGGCAGCCTGCTCAAACAAGGGCTAAACGCTGACCTCTGGAGCGATGAAGCGGCTACCCAATATGCCCAGATGCCTCCCGGCACCCTGAAGCCTCGGGTCTTAATTGCCGGGACGGTTCAGGCCATGTCTCAGGCTCCCAGTTTTGTGCCTGTGCTGCGGCATCGCTCGTTGCCGCTGATCCAAATTCTCAAGGCCATGAATATTTTCAGCAATAATTTTATTGCTGATTCTGTCGCCCAGCAATTGGGCGGTGCTGCTGTCGTTGCCCGTCAAGCCGCGACCGCCGCCCAGGTTGACCCTGCCGAAATCCAGCTGATTAACGGCTCTGGCCTAGGCACAGACAACCGGATTTCCCCTAGGGCGATCGCCGCCATGCTGATTGCCATTCAAGCCAAGCTGCGATCGCAACAGCTGAATGTTGCCGACCTATTTCCAGTGGTCGGCCGCGAACGCGGGACGCTAGGAGGCCGCCGGATCTTGCCTGGTGCCGCTGTCAAAACAGGAACCCTAAACGACGTTAGCTCCCTGGCAGGCGTTCTCCCTACTCGTGACCAAGGACTGGTCTGGTTCAGCATCATCGACATCGGCACCGCCAACCTAGACACCCTGCACGCCCACCAAGACGAACTGCTGCAAACTCTAGTCGCCCAATGGGGTGCCGCTCTGCCCATTCCTCCAGACCTTCAACCCAGCGATCGCCTCAAATTGTATGAAGCCCAACTCGGCGACCCAACCCGCAACCAACCCCTCTAACGCTCCCCCCATGAACCTCGAAACCATTGCCGTCCACGCTGGCCGCAGCATCGATCCTGCGACTGGGGCGATCGCCCAGCCGCTCTACCTGTCCACCACCTTTGAGCGCGAACCCGACGGCAGCTACCCCCACGGCTATCTCTACACCCGGATCGAAAACCCCAACCGCGCTCGCCTAGAAGAGTGTTTGGCGGCGCTAGAAGGTGGCGTTGAAGCGGCTGCTTTTGCCTCTGGATCAGCGGCTACCCTCAGCGTGTTTCAGGCATTAGCTCCCGGCGATCACGTCATCGCCCCGCTCGACGTCTATACGGGCACACCCGCTATTTTGCGCACCATTCTGGAGCCGTGGGGGTTAGAGGTTACCTTTGTCGATATGACCGATGTGGAGGCGGTAGCGCGATCGCTGCGCCCCAACACCCGCTTAATCTGGATTGAAACGCCCTCTAACCCCCGGCTCGAAATTACCGACATCGCCAAAATCAGCGCCCTAGCTCACCGCAACGGGGGGATCTGCGTCTGCGATAACACCTGGGCGACCCCCATATTGCAGCAGCCGTTCCGCCACGGAGCCGACCTCGTCGTCCATTCCACCACCAAGTACTTAGGTGGCCACAGCGACGTCCTCGGCGGAGCCGTGATTGCCCACAAGCCGTCTAACCTGTTCCAAAAAATTCGCGCCATCCAAAAAATTGGCGGCGGCGTACCCTCCCCGTTCGACTGCTGGCTGATCCATCGCGGCATTCAAACTCTGCCCTGCCGCATGCGTGTCCACAGCGACACTGCTTTGCAGCTAGCCCAGTGGCTGAGCCAACAGCCCCAAGTCGAAGCCGTCTACTACCCCGGCTTACCTGGCCATCCAGGAGGCGCGATCGCCACCCACCAAATGCAATCCTTTGGCGGCATGCTCTCCATCCAAATCCACGGTGGCCGCGACGCTGCCTTTGCCGTCGCCGCCCATGTCAACTTGTTCAAACGCGCCACCAGCCTAGGCGGCGTCGAAAGCCTGATCGAACATCGCGCCTCGATCGAAGGCCCCACCAGCGGCACCCCCGAAAACCTGCTGCGTCTGTCTATTGGTCTAGAGCACATTGCCGATTTAACCGCAGATCTAGATCAAGCATTCAGCGCATAAGCCGCATTAAATGGCTTGACTGATACGAATTGATTGAGGCTAAATAAGTATATTTACCCTACATGGATATTTGGTGGAGCCAATAAAAGCTGAATAAATCTGAGTTTGGGCGCTAGAACCTTTGCTGAATCTAAGTTTGTCTGGGTAGGAACTGAGTTTTAACCACACATTCATGGCTCAAAAGAATAATTTATAGTTCAGATGAACCATGAGGCTCATTCGCTAGACTAGTTAGTCTAGAAATGAGTCTAGAAATGGGTCTAGGATTTAGGCTAGAAAATTAGTCTAGAAAATTAGTCTAGATCCGCAAATTAGGTACGGTTGAACGACTAACCGTAATCGTTAGACGGGTGAGAATGAGGGCGTTGCCCTTGGATTAGCCCGATGTGACACCTAAAAAGCGAGTTTGAAATTTGTATCGAGTGAGGATCGGTAAGCGGCTGCATGGAATTGGTAACAACGTTAAAGGGGCAAACGGTTCAGAATATTGTGCGGGAGGTGGGCATTAACCCCAACCACTGGTACCCGGTGGCTTGGGCGGAAACGCTGAAGCCGGAGCAGGTGATCCCGGTCGTGGTGTGGCAACAGGCGATCGCCCTCTACCGTGACACAGACGGCAACGTCCACGCCCTAGAAGATGCCTGCCCCCACAAGGGCGTGCAGCTGCACAAGGGGCAAGTGATGGGCGATCGCCTCGCCTGTCCCTATCACGGTTGGGAATTTGATTCAGCGGGTGAGTGCGTCAACATTCCCTACTTGCCCAAGGAACAGAAACTGCCCTGTGCCCAAGCGCGCAGCTATCCAACCCGAGAACAGTACGGCATGGTTTGGGTGTTTCCGGGCGACCCTGCCCTCTCCGCCGATCACACCCTAATGGATGTCCCAGAGTATGACGACCCCGACTTTTTTGCAGTGCCCATTACCGGACACTTCCAGGCGCACTTCTCCATTTGCAACGAGAATACGATGGATGTGTTCCACGGTCATCTGCACAAAAACCTCCAAGGTTGGTTTGATCCGGTGCTCCTCAAGTTAAGAGAAACGGCTGATTCTGTCCTGGCAGACTATCGGGTCAATTACGAGGGCTGGATGACTAAGGTACTGGGCTTGAGCGAAGATGGCGGCAAAGTCACCACTCGCGTCGTCTCGGTGCACTACCACTATCCCCACTACTACAGTTCGCTGGAAGGGATCTCATCACTTTATCTGATGCGGCTGCCCATGGGTCCTCAAGAAACGCGCTCCTTCTCGATTTTGTTCCTCAAGCTACCGTTTTGCCGCCTGCTTCCTCAAGCTCTGCGTCAACCACTGATGCGCTTGATTCGACACTATGTGTTCATGCCGTTTTTACGGCAAGACGTCGAAATGATGGAAAGTGAACAGCATACCTACCAAGGAAATGCCAAACGGCGCTACGTCGAAATTAACCCGGCTATTATTGCCCTTCAGCGGTTAATCGTCCGACAGCATGAACAATTCATGCAACAATCGGGTGCGCAAACCAGTCTATTGATTAACCCTGCGATTCATTCGTCATCACCCGTAGGAGAAGCAGGAGTCCTGGCTTCCTCTAGAACGGCGATCGGCGAGCCTAGGGCAACTCCTATGGACACTTCCAGAGGATAGCGGAAACTGGAACAACCCCGATAGATAGAGCGTGCCATTTCTGGGATAGTAGCAGGAAAACCTTTCACTCATAACGACCGTACATTGAGCGATTGAGTTAGATGTGACGATTATCGACATAACGCGATATCACGCTTCTCCCCTAAATGTGGAGTGAGGCTAAGCAGAGTACCCAATTGGGCGTTCTGCTTCTGAGTTAGAGACGATATGCTACCTAAAAGTTAAGGTGAGGGGAGTTTATTGTGCAAGTTGTAAAGGAATACGTTCAGCGCTGGTATGAGAGCGGGCTTGACCCCGACGAATACATTTGCCACGGCAAACAGGGCAATTTGGTTGAGCTTGAAGATGCCGAAACGGGTCGGCGGCATACAGCCCTGACCTTTTGTACGAATGATGTGCTGGGATTGGTGCAGCATCCAGCCATCAAACAGGCGGCAATTGATGCCATTTTGCAGTACGGCACGTCTAATAGTTCTTGCTCGGTGTTAAGCGGCCGGATTGATATCCACCGCCAGTTGGAAGAGGAAGTGTCTGCATTTAAACACTTGCCCCATACGCAGCTGTTTTTGAATGCTTGGATGGCAATGCAGGCGTTAATGGATGCCTTTTGCCATTTGGCGATTCCGGTGCCCGGATTTCAAAATACCCGCGAAACGCTGATTTTGACGGATGTGCTGAACCATGGCTGTATCGTATCGGCGATCGCCAACGCCGGAACTCGTTCCGGTAAGCTGTTTGGCAACAGTCCTCGGGTGCGGGTGCGCGCCTATCGCCACTGCGACATGGAGGATTTAGAGCGGCGGTTCAAGCGCTACGCCAAACCCGACGACCGGATCATGGTGATCTCCGACGCCGTGTTTTCGATGGATGGCGACATTGCCCCCCTGCCCGACATGATCGACATCATGCAGAACTATGAAGGTAGTGTGTTGGTGATGGACGAAGCCCATGCCAGCGGTGCGTTGGGTGCCACCGGACGTGGTATCTATGAGCACTTCAACATGCTGCCCCAAGATGCAATTGCGCGAGGCGTGGTGCCACTGATTATGACCACCTTCTCCAAGTTTGGGGCATCAGTCGGCGCTGCCATTAGCACCCATGTGTCTGAGCTAAAGCCATTGTTGAACGTGTCGCCTACCTCCATTGGCACCTGTTCATTGGCTCCCCCACTAGCAGCGGCAGCCCTAGCCAGCGTCCGGCAGGTGCGTAAAACGCCTGAGCTAGTGCAGCGATTGCACGAAAACACCCGATATTTGCGGGCGCGTCTGCTCGAAAGCAATTTCGATCCGATTGGCGAAACCAACGTGATTCCCGTCATGTTGCCAGAAGAGATCAATCCGAAGGAATATGCCCGCACACTGATGAATGACTATGGCCTGTGGGTGTCGCCCATTTGGTTTATTGCCAAACCTCGGATGCGGATTACAGTCAATGCTCTGCATACCCGCGAAGAGATGGATCTGCTGGTAGCAGGGATGGTAGCAGCCCGAGAGCAAGTCTACAAACCCGTAAGCATCAG
>CASBQX010000186.1 GCA_949127925.1 Synechococcales cyanobacterium PMM_0002 | reverse complement strand
TGCACCATGAAACTCAACGCCACGGCGGAAATGGTGCCTGTGACTTGGCCGGAGTTTGGTCAGATGCACCCGTTTGCACCGATTAGTCAAGCGACGGGCTACCAGATCTTGTTTCAGCAATTAGAAGCCATGCTGAAAGAAATTACAGGGTTTGCCGGGATTTCGCTCCAGCCCAATGCCGGCTCTCAGGGCGAATATACCGGGCTGCTGGTGATCCGGCAATATCATGCCGTGCGGAACGAAGCCCATCGCACCGTGTGTCTAATTCCTGAATCGGCGCATGGGACTAACCCCGCTAGTGCGGTGATGGCAGGTATGAAGGTGGTGCCGGTGGGGTGCGATCGCGACGGCAACATTGACATGGCCGACCTCCAGGCCAAAGCCGAGAAATACAGCGCCGACCTAGCTGCGCTCATGGTGACCTACCCCTCTACCCACGGCGTGTTTGAAGAAGGGATCCAGCAAATTTGCGAAATTGTCCACGCCCATGGCGCTCAAGTCTATATGGATGGAGCCAACATGAACGCCCAGGTGGGACTATGCCGTCCCGCAGATTTTGGCGCAGATGTGTGTCACCTAAATCTGCACAAAACCTTCTGTATCCCGCATGGCGGTGGTGGCCCAGGCATGGGTCCCATTGGTGTAGCCGCCCACCTGATACCGTTTTTGCCGGGGCATACCGTTGTGCCAATGGGGGGCGACACGAGCGTTGGGTCAGTCTCCGCTGCACCGTGGGGCAGCAGCAGCATTCTGCCGATTTCCTGGGTCTACATTCGGCTAATGGGCGCGGCGGGGTTAACCAAGGCTACAGAAGTCGCCATCCTTAGCGCCAATTACATCGCCAAGCGGCTGGAAAACGACTACTCAATTCTCTATAAGGGCAAGACTGGGCTGGTGGCACATGAATGTATCATCGACCTGCGCCAGTTCAAAAAATCGGCAGGAATTGAGGTCGATGATATTGCCAAGCGGCTGATTGACTATGGCTTCCATCCGCCCACGATGTCATGGCCAGTGGCAGGCACGATTATGGTTGAACCGACTGAGAGTGAATCCCAGGAGGAACTCGATCGCTTCTGCGATGCCATGCTTGCCATTCGCCAAGAGATCCGTGAGATCGAAGCGGGAGCAGCCGACCCACAGAATAATCTGCTGAAGCATGCCCCCCACACGGCTGCCGTGCTGCTGAGCGACACCTGGGATCGCCCCTATTCCCGCGAGCAAGCGGCCTATCCCACGGCCTGGACGCGAGCCAACAAATTTTGGCCTAGCGTTGGCCGAATTGACAATGCCTACGGCGATCGCAACCTGGTTTGCGCCTGCCTGCCGATGGCCGCTTATCACTAACAGCAAGCTGCATTGGGAGTCGCACGGCTCCCAGTCTAAGCTCAACCGCTCAATTATCCTGAAACCGGAAGTTCGATCACAAACTCTGTCCCGTCTCCTAGGGCAGAATTGCAGTAGAGCTTACCCTCATGTTTTTCTACCAAAATTTGATGGCAAATGGATAAACCCAAGCCTGTGCCTTGACCGACGGGTTTGGTCGTAAAAAATGGGTCAAAAATCTTTTCTTTGACCGCATTAGACATGCCAATCCCGTTGTCGGCAATCCGAATGGAAACGATGCGATCGCTCAACTGTTTGGTTTCAAGCCAAAGGGTTGGGTTGGGCTGTAGCGCTAGATCTGCGGCGGCGGGGCAAATCGCAGTGCCAATGTCTGCATCCTCCGCCAAATCATCATGCTGCTTTAAATCATGAGGACTGCTCTTTTCATCTAAGGCGTCTAACGCATTGGTGAGCATATTCATCAACACTTGATTCAACTGTCCGGCATAGCACTCTACTAGCGGCAGTTGACCGTACTGTTTCACTACCATAATTTCAGGCCGACTAGCGGTAGCTCGCAGGCGGCTGCTGAGCAAGCGCAGCGTATTGTCTAGATCTTCGTGCAGATCAATCGCCTTAAACTCTGCTTCGTCTAGCCGAGAAAACAGCCGTAAAGATTTCACAATCCCTTCAATCCGCAGGGTGCCTACTTCCATTGAATGCAATAGATCAGGCAAATCGCTCTGCATGAAGGGTAGGCTGATCTCATCTGCCTTATCCTGAATTTCTGACGTTGTTTCAGGATATTGAGTTTGATAAAGATGCACCAGTTCCATCAGCTGGCACATGTAGCCCCGAGCATGGACAAGATTGCACTGAATGAAGTTGAGCGGGTTGTTAATTTCGTGCGCTACGCCCGCTACTAGCTGCCCTAGGCTAGACATTTTTTCGGTTTGCACCAGCTGTATTTGGGCTTTTTTGAGATCATCCAGCGCCTTTGCCAGCCGCGCGTTTTTCTCTTCTAGCTCCTGAGTCCGCTGCTGCACCTGATCTTCTAAGGTGCGGCTTTCATCTTCAAGGCTAACTTCCCGTTGCTGCACTTTAGCCGCCATTAGCTCAAAACTGCTGGCCAACTGACTAATTTCATCTTGGATGAATCGCTGCTGAAACTGAGACAGCACCTGCGCATAATTACCATCACGGATTTGTTCGCTGGCTTGGGTTAGCTCCAAAATGGGTTTAGTAAAAATATGGGACAGCAGATACAGGAGCAAAATCAGCACTAGGTAAGCGATCGCAAAAGCGATCGCTAACTTCCGTTGCAGTTCTTGCCGAATGGCCACGACATCATCGGCTCGAAAGTCTATCCCCATTAGCCCGATGGATTGCCCATACTCATTGTTAATCGGAGCGTAGGCAGAAACCCAGCTGCCCCAATCATCGATATAGGGATCTAAGGTGACCGTTAACTTGGTAAAGCCTTGATAAAGCCGAGTCTTGGCCGGATCAGCATCATAGGATTCAAGAAAGGCAGTGGAATTGTCTCGCTGAGTCAGCCGCAAAATATCCCCGAGCCACAGAGCTTCATGGGGCTTTTTCCCTTTAATCAGGGTATAAGGATTGGCGCGAGGTTCAATTCGCTGGACATTGATCAGCCAGCTTTGATGGTGCTGATAGAGCGGGCTATCGACGGGCAAGTCTTGACCAGGCTTTAATTTGACAGCGGTAAGGGCAGAAAACTCTTGAGGGTTCACACCAGCGATCGCGCCTTGTAAGGTTTCGACCAGATCGTTTTCTAGTCGATCAAGCGCTCTTTGTGTTGCAAAACTGTAGAACCACCAGTAAAGGCCAGAAAACGCTACGCCACACACGAGCGTAAAGCTAAACAGCAGCTTGGATCGCAGGCTCATGAAGCGCTGGGAAGTGGCAGGGCGAAGGATAGCAAGTAGCATTACGGAACCTAGAGCGCTCAGCCAGCGAATCTACTAGTAGTCTAAGGCGTAAATCTGCCTACCGTTCGTAGTGCAGGCTTCCAGCCTGCGCGGGCAAGATGCCCGCCCTACGGTAGATAAGCTTGCGCAGTCTTCTACTAGTCAATTTTCCCAATCCTAATTCCTTCATCACGATTCTGTGAGAAAAAAAATTAGAATAGAGCGGTTTGGCGTAGTGCAATATGCGCATTCCACACAGTGATCTGACTGGGGGGAGCAACTGGTCTCAAGACCTGGCAGCCTCGCTGCAAATTGGTGCCGCTGTCCTAGCAACCGTGACGGCGGTTCACGGCTCGGTGCCTCGCGAAGTGGGGGCAAAGCTGGTACTGGATGCGCAGGGAACTGTGCGGGGTACAATTGGCGGCGGTGCCGGTGAAGCAAAGGTGATTCAGCTAGCGCAGCAGGTGTGGCAAACGGGCGACAAGCAGTTTGTGGACATTGACCTGTCGGGGGCACCCCAGCGGCAGGTGCAAGGCGTTTGTGGGGGCCAGATGCAGGTTTGGGTAGAACGGTGGCAGGGAGAGGCGGCGATCGCCCTAATTAGACAAATTTGCGCCTTATTGAAAGCAGGCCAGTCGGTTCAGCTCGTCACACCCATCGCCAACAATTGCTCTCCATACCTACTATCACTCAAAGACTCTCCACCTGCCGATGGGATGGTCGAGATTTTGCAACCGCCGCCCACGTTGCTGATTGTGGGAGCCGGACATGTCGGCATCCAGCTCGCAGCCGTGGCCGCTCTAATTGGGTTTCAAGTTGTCGTGCAAGACGATCGCCCCGAGTGGGCTAATGCCAGTCGCTACCCTCAAGCCTCCCAGATTTTTACAGGTTCGATCGCCTCCGCTCTAGCTCACCTAGTAGATTATCCGCAGCTCTACGCAGCTTTGGTGACTCGGGGCTATCAGTATGACCTAGAAGCGCTCGACCAGCTCTTACAGCGAGCCATTCCTTGCGCCTATATTGGCATGATTGGTAGCCATAAACGGATGCGGCAGGTTTACCGAGCGATCGCCCAAGGCGGCATGCCGACCGACAAACTGCACTCGATCTATGCCCCCATCGGCTTAGATATTGGCGCACTCACCCCCGCAGAAATTGCCATCAGTATTAGTGCCGAGCTGATTTTGGTGAGACGCGGTGGCACAGGGCGATCGCTTTCCCAGCTTTCCCAACCGTGATCTGCCGCCGAGCACCGCTCAAAGCACCCCCAGCCCAGCGGCTCAACAGACGGCCAGACACCCTCGCCGAATCTAGGTGGGAGTGTCAAGATAAGAGCATGTGGGATTGTGAACGTCTAGGTCAGCGTCTATGCCAGAATTTCGAGGTTCCATCGCTCAGCACTACCACGAGCGCACGAAATATGACCCTGCCACCATTGCGGGCAAGGCTCAATCGCTGAATTGGCACGAGCAACCTATTCCTTTCAAAGACTATAAAGTAGGGTTGGCCTACGATTTGAAGCCGTATCTGAGTGAAAAGCCAGACCTAGGCGAATTTAGCGATCCCTGGCGGCGGCTGTCCCGACTGTTCTTTTGCAGCTATGGGTTAACGGTCAAACAGGTGATGATGAATGGGGATGCCGTCTATTTTCGAGCCGCACCTTCGGCTGGCGGGCTATATCCGGCTGAGGTTTATCTGGTCTCACGCGGCACGCCGCTACTGCCAGCAGGTCTCTACCACTATCAGGCTCAAACCCACTCGTTGCTGCACTTTTGGGATAGTGACGTTTGGGCAGCGCTGCAAGACGCGTGCCTCTGGCATCCCAGCTTAAACGGGACACAGCTGGCGAT
>CASBQX010000185.1 GCA_949127925.1 Synechococcales cyanobacterium PMM_0002 | reverse complement strand
TGCTGAAACAAGATCTGGTAGCCCGTCGCTTGACTAATCGGTGCAAACGGGTGCATCTGACCAAACTCCGGCCAAGTCACAGGCACCATTTCCGCCGTGGCGTTGAGTTTCATGGTGCAGGAACCCAGCGGAATCATCGCGGTGGCTAGCGACAGATCCTTCATTTGTAGGCGATACATGTAGCGCAGCAGCTCGGTTTCAGAGCGGTAGCGGTTGAACACGGGATGGGTCAAAAACGCTGTAGTGCGCCGTAGGGCTGCGGGGATTGCCAAATCTGTCGGGGCATTCCCCGTGGGGATGCTCGCGGCTGCAAAAATAGCCAGCAGTGCTTGCACATCTTGCGGTGCGGTGGTTTCATCGAGCGCAATGGTCAGAGTCTGGGCATCGAGCTGGCGCAGGTTGATTTGACGGGCGATCGCCCCTGCTATCACCGCACTTGCCTGTTCACCCACCGTCACCCGCACCGTATCGAAGAACGGCTCCGCCCCAAGCGTGTAGCCCAGTTCAGTCAATCCACTGGCCAGCGCCACGGTCAACTGATGGACTCTAGTGGCAATCCGCGTCAATCCTTGCGCCCCGTGATAGACGGCATACATTCCAGCGATGATCGCCAACAATACCTGCGCCGTACAGATGTTGCTGGTCGCCTTGTCGCGGCGAATGTGCTGTTCACGCGTTTGCAGCGCCAGCCGCAGCGCCGGGTTGCCCAACACATCTTTTGATACCCCTACTAGCCGACCTGGAATTTGCCGCTTGTACGAATCTTTAGTCGCAAAATAGGCCGCGTGTGGACCGCCATAGCCCAACGGCACCCCAAACCGCTGGGTATTTCCTACGGCAATATCAGCCCCAAATTCTCCCGGCGGCTTCAGCAGCACCAGACTCAGCAGATCAGCCGCCACCGTCACTAGTGCTCCGGTCTGATGCGCCCGTTGAGCAAAGTCGGTGTAGTCGTAGATCGCGCCATCGGTAGCCGGGTATTGCAGCAATACGCCAAACACCGGAGTCGCAAAATCAAACGTAGTGTGGTCGCCCACCAGCACCTCAATCCCCAGGGGTACGGCACGGGTACGCACCACCTCAATCGTTTGGGGATGGCAAGCGCTAGATACCCAGAAGGTTTTGGCACTGCCCTTGTACAGCCCGTAGCTCATCGTCATGGCTTCCGCTGCTGCTGTGCCCTCATCTAGCAGCGATGCATTGGCAATGTCTAGCCCCGTCAGGTCAATCACCATGGTTTGAAAGTTAAGCAGTGCCTCTAGCCGTCCCTGGGCAATTTCGGGCTGATAGGGGGTGTACTGCGTATACCAACCGGGATTTTCCAAAATGTTGCGCTGAATCACCGGGGGCGTGATGCAGTTGGAGTAGCCCATGCCAATCCACGAGCGCCAGATCTGATTTTGGTTGGCGATCGCCCGCAACTCTTGCAGCGCCTCCGTTTCACTTCTTTGCCCGTCTAAGTCTAGCGATCGCCTCAACCGAATTGCCGGCGGTACCGTTGCTTCAATCAGCTCAGCTAGAGACTCAAATCCCAGCACCGCCAGCATCGCCCGCACCTCCTCATCGCCCGGCCCAATATGCCGCCGCGTAAAGTCATCGCTGGGCGGTAGGGACTCTAGCTGCTCCAGCAATAGGCCATGGTCTAGTCCTGGAGGTGTGTCTAATGACGATAGAGCGGCTGACGATAGAGCGGCTGACGATAGAGCGGCGATCGCCCCATTTTGTCCACTACCGTTGGCTGTAGGTGCTCCCTCAACGACTTGAGGTGCGTTCTGAGAATAGAGAGAAGACTCAAGCGACATAGGAAATGCTCTAGAGATCGTGAGGACTAAAAAATAGGCAAGCTTCCGTCAAGAAAAGCTAACCCGGTTAACCGTTCAAAATAACCGCCAACACTTTAAGACTCCGGATCAACAGCCTCAAGGAATGACTCTACTCTGACTATTCTGCAATAATTTGTAACGTTTTGGGTGCAGGAACAAGAATATGAGCGGACGTCACCTCCTATTTTTCTTTTCTTTTCTTTTTTCTCTCTCCTTTTTTCCCTCTCCTTTTTTCTCTCTTCTCTCTCCTTTTTTATCTCTCCCCCACGTTCACCCTCTCCCTATGTTCCTTCCACCAGTGCCCGATACTCTTCAGCCGTCATCGCTTCATTTAGATCGTTGGGGTTGCTGATGTGGATTTTGAGCATCCAGGCTTCCCCATAAGGATCGTTGGCCAATTCTTCGGGGGCTTCTAACAGGCGTTCATTGCGATCGATGACGTTGCCCGAGATCGGGGCTTTTAGGTCTTCTACAGCTTTTACCGATTCTACGGTACCAAAGGTTTCGCCCTTTTCTAAGTCGGTGCCCGTTTCGGGAAGTTCTAGAAAAACGATGTCACCTAGCTGATCGACGGCAAACGCAGAAATGCCAATCGTAGCGATATCGCCCTCTAATCGCACGTACTCGTGGGAGTCGAGGTATCTCAAATTGTCAGGGTAGTCAAAGCTCATAATGTGTACTGCGCTCGTTTATAAAATGGACGTTTTACCACGGCTGTGGGATAGGGCTTGCCGCGAATTTCGACCTCTAGAGCTTGGCCAATTTTGGCTAATGGGGTGGGGACATAGGCCAGGGCGATTGGGTAGCCTAGGGTGGGAGACTGGGTGCCGCTGGTAACAATGCCAACAGGCGTGCCGTTGTGCAGCACGGGGTAGTCGTGACGGGCAATGTTACGCCCTGGCATTTGTAGCCCGACTAAGCGACGGGAGACGCCATTCTGTTTTTGCTGTTCCAATGCAGCGCGCCCTATAAAGTCGCCTTTTTGGTCGAGATGGACAAGCCAGTTTAACCCAGCTTCTAGGGGAGTAGTGCTGTCGTTAATGTCTTGCCCATATAGTGCCATGGCGGCTTCTAGGCGCAGGGTGTCTCGCGCTCCCAATCCACAGGGGAGGACGCCGAGCGAGAGCAGCGATCGCCACAGGTCTTGGCCCACCGATGCGTCTACCATCACTTCAAACCCGTCTTCTCCGGTGTAGCCCGTCCGTGCCAAAAATCCGGGCTGCCCCAGCACGCTGCACTCCACATGCCCAAATCGCTTGACGCTGCCCAGATCCGTCGTGACCAGCTGCTGAAGCAGATCTACGGCGGCGGGACCCTGGACAGCTATTAATGCCTTTTCTAGAGAAATGTCTTGGAACTCGACAGTGGCTAAATCTAAATGGTCTAACAGCCAGGTTTTGTCTTTTAGCGTAGTGGCCGCGTTGACAATCAGACTGACCCGCTGGGTGCCGTTGACGGTGTGCCCCTGGTAATAAACAATCAGGTCATCGACAATGCCGCCCTGGGGATTGAGCAAGACAGTGTACTGCGCCTCTCCCGCCTGAAGCGGCAGTAAATTAGACGGCACCAGCGGCTGAAGCTGCTCCAACAGATTTACGCCGGTTAGAACAAACTTGCCCATGTGGGAAATATCAAACATTCCAGCGCGATCGCGTACGGCCTGGTGTTCTTGGGAAATGCCGCTAAACTGCACCGCCATTTCCCACCCCGAAAAAGGTGTCATGCGAGCCTTGTGCTCTAGGGCAAGCTGGTAAAGCGGAGTCCGACTAAGGGCAGTAGAATCTACGGGAGTAATCACGATGTCAGGGTTGCAAATGAAGGTCAACGGCGCGTACGGCATCACCATCTGCCATCCATCGCGCCCTCTGCTGACTGTATCCTTACTGACCCGATCAACACAAGGGCGTTCAGTCCCTCCTCCCAAGTCTTTCTGCTAAACGTTTCCACCTGTCACCCCAACCAGTCTTCGCTTAGTTGGTTTAATTCGCTTACTTTGATTTCTGCTGAACTGGATCAAGCGGCTGGCGCAACAGATCTAACCAGCCGATTTGATGGCCAATCCCCCACAATAACCACCCGGCGATCGCCAAGCAACCGAGCACTAAACTCAAGGAAACCAGCTGTGATGCCCAATTGGATATCCCCCGTGCTGTCCGCGACTGGAAGCGAGGCTCAGTTTGTCCAGAGCCATCCGCTGTAGAGCGGGTAGGAGTAGGTTGGGCAGGAGCAGATCGGGTAGCCGCAGCGTGGGTAGAAGCGGTTCGGGTCGGCGACGAACGAGTAGACGGCGAACTTGCGAGCCGTGAAGGCGACGTGCGTGGTTCCGCAGATCCCACCATCCCTGGGGTAGGAACTGCGGCAGTAGTGGCACGTAGCTGGTGTAATTTCTGGCTGACCGCTATGGGACGCTGCCCCGTTCGGCTCCATTGCAGCAGGTCTCCAGCATCGACAGCACAAAGATTAGCCAAAGAAATCTCCGCTATCCGTTGCAGCATCGGTTGATTGCGCGTACCCAATACGATTAGATGAGTAGGAGAATTTAGGGCCAAAGCATAGGCACAGCGAGCCGCAGCTAGCGCAATGCGGGTGCGGTGCGTTAACCCGTGTCCTGTTGCGGTCAAGGTCGGATGGTGGGCATGGATATCGGTAATTTGCCATCCACTCGTGGGATAAAAGTGGTTAAAGGCTTTGCACAGTGCTTCTAAATCGGGATCTGGGGAACGATCAAACAACAGCCGCATTTCTTCATACACCGCCTGGGGAATATGAGTTCTCCCGACTCGCGAGAACTCACGCCACTCTCGTTGAGAGCCTCCCACTAGGGCTGTGATGTCTAAAACCAGCGAAACAGGGGGAAGTAATGCCATGGACTATCCTCCAATACCTAGGCGACCCGCTAATCCCGGCGTGAGGGGTAGCAACGTCGCCGCCATTAAGAACAAAACCAACAACCCTAGGGCGGCTCGGGCATCATCTGGTTCAGACAGCTCGTTCAGCGCCGGACGTTCTAAATCTCGCTGCAAAAACAGAATTAAAACTGCCCAGTATAGTGCTAATGGATTAACCAATGAGGCCAGCCCCAGCACAATTAGTGTGGCAATTGTGGTTCGTCCTGCTATTTTGCGCCCGTAGATGGCTTGAACGATTCGTCCACCGTCTAGTTGCCCAGCAGGCATGAGGTTGATGGCAGTGATCACCAACCCAGCCCAACCCATCACGACTAACGGATGAACGTCTACCAAAGATTCTTGTAGCGTATTACCCAATACCACCCGCGCCAGAGTTCCTACTAGGATCGAACCTTGAAAGAACTCAGATGGAATTTGAAATAGGCTACCCTGATGAGACAATAATAAACCGAGAATGACCATTGCGAACGCTATTCCCCCTCCAGCTAGAGGACCCGCTACAGCAATATCAAACAACACATTTCGATTGGGCAAAAGTGATTCAAACCTAACAATTGAACCAAAAGAGCCAATTTGTAGGGCAGGAATGAAGAATGGCGGGCTGAGCCGAATTGCATCGCGTCGCGCCCGCACCCGATGACCAACTTCGTGAGCGACTAGCGTTAAAGCAATACCCAGCCCTAACGGCAGCGTTTCTTGAACTCGATTTAGATCGGCAAATAGATCAAACCCTTGCAGCAATCCCGCTGATTCTAAACAGGTCGCTAACGTGGCGACTGCCAGCACGCTGGCCAAACCCCATTGGGATCGGGTGGTCACGGGCGGGTCATTTGTGCTAGGCAATGTGACGACAACGGGTCGTTCATCTGGGCCTTTGACCAAGAATAGGCGGTAGCGATCGCCCACCTTTGCGTGCAAATTTGCCGTGAGACGGGCATGGGTGGTCTCCACCTCACCCCGCAAATTGCCTTTAAAGATAGCTCCATCTTGATAGGGGACAGAGTCTGTGATGAAAAAAGTATCGATCCCAAAAATAGTCTGAATCGCCTGTAAATCGTCTGCCGGAATTTTGGCAGCTTCAACGGGTTGCGATGGAGGATTAGCCGCGACGTTGAGGCGACTCGCCGCCGATGCATTGGGATCTTTAGCCGAATCGTTAGTACTCAGTAACGGATCTGATGCTGCGTTTGAGTGGTCTGGAACGGCGGATGCAGACCGCACCGATGGCCGATCGCGTCCTTGGGTGCGCAGGCGATGGCCGAGGTAGATGTAGAGCGCAATGGATGCGAGGTTTAGAAACAAAACGCCTGCTAAGTTGAGATAAATGCCTAGGGTAAATAGACCAAAAAATAACAGCCACGGAGCTACTAACGCTACCGACTGTAGCCAAGCTAAAATTCCGAGCTGACCGAATGGCCTAGCTCGATAGAACCCCCAGCCCAAAATTGCCAAGGAAACTGTCAAAACTAAAAGGGTAGTGGTCATGAGATTTTAATGAAAGGATGTCAAGAGGTTTGTATATGCAGTCCGTTAGGGCCAGCTAAACCTAAAAAGATCCCTAAAACTATGTGTATAGTCTAAGTAAATTACAGAAATCTTGTGAATTGCGAGTCTCGCAAGCGGCTCAACTTGCTCCTAGATCTCGGTATTTTACATCACGGTGGCAGCAGAGACGCTCCCTCGTTCAGGCGATCGCCTCTTGCACAGCGTGCTCTCCGAGATTTGTCAGTGGATCAGTTCCCCAAATCGAGCAGATCTACAGCGTAATGTTTTTTAGAGTATGTAAACTATTTTCTGACTTGGCCAGAAAATAATTGATTTAAGTGGTCTAATGGTGTGGTTTTGGTAGGGCTATCTACAGTCTTGTCTATCTACTGAGATGTAATCGTTAAGCTTTGTATCGCGCAATTTATTTGGGGAGACAGCTAAATCGCTACTCGTCTGGACCTGCGTTTGTCTGCGGTTGACTGTTCGCCCTGAGGGCGTCTACTGCCTGCCTCAAATTGCCCTGATGGTCAGCTAGCAGTTGCTCACCTGCCTCCATGTCCAGTCCTGTCCAGTGCATCAACAGCGCTAGCTTGACGCGTCGATGGCTCTTTTCTAATAGGGCAGCGGCGTCGCTTCGACTCAGATCTGTTAGATCTGTGAGCATTTTGAGGGCGCGATCGCGCAGTTTTTGGTTGGTAACGGCTACGTCTACCATCCGATTGCCGTAGACTTTGCCCAGTTTTACCATAGTTCCAGTTGAAAGAATGTTAAGCGCTAGCTTCGTGGCGGTGCCAGCTTTCAACCGGGTAGAGCCTGCTAAAATTTCGGGTCCAACCAGCAAGCGAATATCTACATCTGCGTCAATCCTGACCTGCTCGACGGGGACGCAGGCGATAAAGACGGTAGCCGCACCGCGCTGCCGTGCGGCTTCAAGTGCCCCGTGGACAAAGGGCGTTGTTCCTCCCGCCGTAATCCCGACGACGACATCCAGGCTATGAATCTGATAATGGGCGATCGCCGCTGCGCCATCCTCTGCCCGGTCTTCTAGGTCTTCTGAGCTACGTACCAATGCTCCCGCACCGCCTGCAATGATCCCTTGTACCAATTCGGGAGAGGTGCAAAACGTGGGCGGACATTCAGATGCATCTAGCACGCCCAGCCGTCCACTGGTACCTGCGCCAATATAAAACAGCTTGCCGCCTCGACGCAGTGCTGCCGCCGCTAGGTCAATGGCGGCGGCAAGGTCGGTGCGGGCATGGCTAACAGCGGCGATCGCCTGGGCATCTTCTCGGTTGAACAGCTCTACAATCTCAACCGCCGACAGTTGATCTAGGTCTCGGCTGGCTGGATTTTCCTGTTCTGTCAGGAGGTGACCCCGTTCGGCAATAGCTGGCAAGCCTGAATTTGAAAGGTTTTGCATTGCAATCTTTACTACAGTAGCCCTTCTAAGCGCTGCCGCAGGCGCTCAAGCTCCAGAGCAGAAAAATCCGCAGCATCACCTGTTATGGGCAACTTCGCCCCTTCAAGCTGCCAATCGGTAGTCTCCAGATTAGTCTCTGGAGGCATTGCTAACGTTCCCTCTGGTACCAAAATGGACTCGTAGGCAGAATCTTGACAAAACTCATCGATCTCTTCGGATTCAAGACACTCAACGGCAGGATTTAAAAAGTCCTGCGCCTCTAGCATCAACCCGTAGCGCGCCGCATCATCTTCTGATTCAAACATCAAGATGACATTGCGATCGCCGTCTTTGAGTTTTAAAGTGTGAATTCCCTCATTATCCGTCCTGGCATTGAAGAGTAAAACAAACACACGCATGGGAATTTGAAGGATAGCTACACAGTTCAAAGCTCACATTCTATGTATATGGTAATCGGGAATGGGAACGCTGAAACATTCTATGTGATAGATGTAATAGGACTTAAGACATGAATAATTCAAATTATTCCTTGGAGGTACCAACCCCGTGGGTGTTTTTTCTCAGGCATATGAATATACCATCATGCATTTCCAAGATTTGTTGAATGCCTTGCAGCAGCATTTGATGCTGGTTGCTGTTCCGTTGTTGGTCGGCCTGGTGTTAGGGCTACCGCTAGGACTGTGGAGCGCGCGATCGCGATCTGCTTCGCTGGTGCTAATCAACGGGTTCAATGCTCTGCGGGTGATCCCCAGTCTAGCGATCCTATTTTTATCGATCCCCTACTTTGGGCTGAGCTTCCAGTCGGCGGCGATCGCTCTCACTCTCCTCGTCATGCCGCCGATTTTAATCAGTACCGATGTGGCCTTTCGCACCATTGATCCAATGATCCGCGAAGCTGCCTACGGCATGGGTATGAGTGCTAGCCAAGTATTGCGATTGGTTGAAGTGCCGCTAGCGCTACCTGTAATCATTGCTGGCATCAAAACAGCCACTGTAGAAGTGATCGCCAGTGCTACGCTTGCTGCCTTTATTGGAGCGGGTGGATTGGGAACATTTATTGTGCTGGGGTTTTCGCTGTACGATAGCGCTATTTTACTGGTTGGGGCGATTCCAGTGGCGCTGCTGGCATTAATCGCAGAGATTACTTTAAGTATGGTGCAACGCGCTGTGCAGCCGCCCATTCGTTGAAGGCGCTAGCGGTTTGGCTGCGGGATCTGTTGCTTGCAATCAAATGCTGCCTACAAAAAAAGCGCCCTCCAGAAGTGGAGGGCGCTTATGCCAAAGACTATCGATAGCCGTAGCTAGATTTAGCCGTTGATGGCAGGTGCCGTCAAAGCCACAGGAGCCGCTTCGCCAGCTGCCAAGTCGAGTGGGAAGTTGTGAGCGTTGCGCTCGTGCATCACTTCCATACCCAAGTTGGCGCGGTTCAAGATGTCAGCCCAGGTGCTCACCACACGACCCTGAGAGTCGATGATGCTCTGGTTGAAGTTGAACCCGTTCAAGTTGAACGCCATCGTGCTGATGCCCAATGCCGTGA
>CASBQX010000184.1 GCA_949127925.1 Synechococcales cyanobacterium PMM_0002 | reverse complement strand
TTGCCCTCATTGCGGCTGCGAACTGGATCGTGACCATAACGCAGCAATCAATATAAAACAAAGGGCGGTGGGTCATCCCGTCCAAGCTCTCCGAGGCGACCGGAATACCGAGCCTGTGAAGAGAGAAGCCCGCGCTGTAGCGTAGCTCAGCGGCGGGAGTATGTCACTCATCACAGGTTTTATAGTTAGAGGTAGCAGAGGCAGAATTGGCTCAATTCCCCGTTCTGTCTAGTTGAGGTTGATGCCCCCTTGATTCTGCGCCAAAGTAATGGCAGAGGACGGCGTGATCTAGATTTTAAGCTGGAATAATTTAAAGCTTGTGTCTGACGGATTCAATCACTCCATGAATCTAAACTAGGGGAAATATGGCCGAGTGCCAGCCTTGTTAGAGCATTGAGACTTAAACTAGAACAACAGCTTGATAGAAATTCAGCGCTTAATTAATCAGAGTCGGGGTTGTCGGCAGTTGGCTGGCTCCAGCGTAAACCAGTCAGGCTATTGAGGCAGTGAGGTAATCAGCGCATTTGGGAAACTAGCATCTGTTTGTATTTTTACTTTTGGCAGTCCAACCCAGGGCAAATTAGGTTCAAATCCACTAAATTGCTGTTTAGGGCAACAGATTATGCTCCGGTTTAGCCCAGCCTGTTTAATCGTTCAAGCAATTTAATCACCTCACGCCAAGTTTTGCTCTGCCTAGGATTTGAATTCAGCCTCTCACTCCACAGTTCCTTACACCTCATTTCCAGTTGTCTCCTATGCAGATTCAGTTCAAGATTTTACGGCAGACTGCCGATACGGCTCCTACATTTCAGACGTACCAGCTCGAAGCAGATCCAGGCAACACCATCCTAGATTGCCTCAACACGCTGAAGTGGGAGCAAGATGGCACCCTCGCCTTTCGCAAAAACTGTCGCAACACCATCTGCGGCAGTTGCTCCATGCGGATTAATGGGCGCTCTGCGTTGGCCTGTAAAGAAAATGTAGGCAGCGAAGTCGCCCGGTTGCAGCAGATCCGGGACAGCCAAATGCTTGACGGACAGGAGGCTAGCAGCCCCGACTCTGGAGAGATCCCCACCTTTATCATTGCTCCCATGGGCAATATGCCCGTCATCAAAGATTTGGTGGTCGATATGCAGAGTTTCTGGGATAACTTGCAGGCCGTTGATCCCTATGTCAGTACAGCAGCCCGACAGGTTCCAGAGCGAGAGTTTTTACAAACGCCTGAAGAGCGCGATCGCCTGAATCAAACGGGTAACTGTATTCTGTGCGGGGCCTGCTATTCAGAATGTGCCGCCCGTGAAACCAACCCTGAGTTTGTTGGGCCTCATGCTCTAGCCAAAGCCTATCGGATGGTAGCAGACAATCGAGATAGCCAAACCGAAGCCCGATTAGAGCAATATAACGACAGCACTCAGGGGGTCTGGGCCTGCACCCGCTGCTATTATTGCAATACCGTTTGCCCCATGGAGGTTGCTCCGCTGGATCAAATTAGTAATATTAAACAAGAAATCCTCGCTCGCCATGATGACCAGTCAAGCCGCTCTATTCGCCACCGCAAAGTTTTGGTAGAGCTGGTAAAAGCAGGAGGCTGGATTGACGAGCGGCGCTTTGGTCTCAAAGTCATGGGCAACTCCTTTCGTGATGTGCAAGGGCTAGCTAGCTTGGGTGCCTTAGGGCTGCGGATGCTAGTGAGAGGTAAGCTGCCATTGGGCTTTGAGCCATCGGCAGGGGCAGCAGAGGTGCGATCGCTGATCGAAGCGGTTCAGCAGCTAGAACAGGAAGAAAGGCTAAAGGATGAAGGGTGAGCGAGGGGCGTGCCTATCTTTAGGAATGAGAATTAAATAACTCCGCCATTCTTCGGTAGGGGCGAACGGCCACTCGCCCCTACCAGCAGTCAAATTCCCGATCTTACTTAAATCCATAATCCTTAGTTAGTCAGTTGGCATTCATTGACCGCTTGATCACTCGTTGACTGCTTTACTGGTTAGCCGCCGCTGCTGACACATTTACTAGCCTTTTTCCATTTACACCATCTATTTACAACTCTATGAGCAGTAACACGCCTACTTCAACGCCGTCCGCTGACGATGCTCCAGTTCAGCCTGAACCTGCTTTTGGCTGGACTGCTTACGCCGAACAAATCAATGGGCGATTTGCCATGATTGGCTTCATCGCCCTGCTGGTGGTAGAACTCGTGACGCGCCAAGATTTTTTTACCTGGATCGGTCTACGGTAGATGCTGGAGGTCACTGTTGAACCAATTTAATAGCCTCAGCTGCATCTATAGCCCTCGCCACTTCGGTGCAGTACAGGCAAGGGGCTTAAGCCCCTTGTTCTGAAAGCTGTGGTGTACCTCATTCATCTGAAAGCTACTATAGGCAAAAAAAGGAGCGATCGCCGTTGGCGATCGCTCCTTTTTGATTAAACCTGAATTACCCGCAGATTGAGCTGCCGTGATGCTAACGAATGGTCAAAATATATCGTCCCCGGCCATTGCGATCGTAGGCGTTGGCAATGACTCGATAGCTTCCCGTGCGGGGCAGCCTAACGGTGATGGCGGAATTGGTGCTATTGGGAGTCGCATCGTCGTTTTGCTCAATCACCTGACCCTCTGAATCCATCAAAATCAGGTACGTATCAAATTCGTTGCTTTCCATCGTGATCGTCACGCTCTGCCCACTCGTTCCTTGGAATGAGTAGTCTTGGTAAAGGCTGTTGTCTTCTTGCAACACAGGAGAATTTACATCTAGCTGACCCTGCTCTCGGAGCAGCGTTCGGGCAGTAGGTGTAGAGGGTGGAGCGGCATTACCGGTGGCCACACGCACACTATAGCGACCAGATTCTCCAGGTTCAAACGTGTTGGCTAGGATGGTGTAAATGCCATTGGTAGGCAGGGTGGCAGCTAGTCGAGAGTTGCGATCGCCCCCACTATCGTTATCTTGTCCGACCTCATCCCCATCGGGGGTGAGTAAAATCAGATAAGCATTTAGCTCACGGCTAGTCATTTCTACTACTACCTGCTGTCCGGCTCTGCCTTCAAACGTGTAGGTATTGTAGTAACTATTATCTGACTGGAGCACACTGCTATTACTGTCGAGCCTGCCTTGAATCGGGGCACCGTCAAGCGAAATCCGCTGCGCAACTTGCCCTCCACCCAGCATCGGCGACTGCTGCGCCGTACGGGGGGCACGCCCTTCGCGCACCGCCGTCAAAAATGGCTGCACCCGCTCAATTGAAATGGCAAACCCGATACCCGTATTGCCAGTCGAGCCTCTCGGAGAAAAGATAGCCGAATTGACGCCAATCATAGCACCTTGACTATTGAGTAAAGGCCCGCCTGAGTTGCCGGGGTTAATCGAAGCGTCGGTTTGGATTAGCCCCCGACTAGAATCGATCCGGCTGATGATCCCCGTCGTGAACGTTCCTTGAAATTGCCCAAAAGGATTACCAATCGCAAAGGCACGCTGACCTACTGCCACCGAACCCGGTCGAGAAATTGATACCGTCGGGAGATTTGCCTGCCCCCGGATTCTAACCGCCGCCAGATCTAAGCCCCCTTCGCCAAACGCAACCACGTCTGCCTGAAAGCGACGCCCATCGGCCAAAGTGACTGTGACCGTCTGAGAACCGCTAACGACATGGGCATTGGTCAACACCAGCCCATCTGAACTGATGATGCTACCGCTACCCGTGCCTGATTCGGCTTCAATTGACACAACGGCTGGACTTGCAGTTTGATATACCCGAACATTGATACCCTCCTCTGCATCTTGAGCTAGTGCAGCAGTAGATTGCCCCAGGCTAGTTAGGCTTAAAAATGATTGAGGTAGCAAGGCATCTACGGCCAAGAAACTGGCTGTAGTGACGGCTATGGTAGCTGAGAGCGCTAGACGAGAAAGGTTGGTACTCATGCGGTGAGGGGGGTGGTTCTACAGTCTGGTTTACTACAGTCTCTTCTATTTTCTACAATGCGCTGGGACTCGTCCAGGAAAACGTAGAGAACCTTGCTAATTATTGCTAATTCGTAGGATTAGACCTTACTGACTTCTCTCCTATTCTGCCCACAACTCGAAGCAAGCGTCATCTGGCCAGGTTTTAAACTTAGAAAATAAATAAATTTAAAAGTCAGAACGGTCATACAGCACAATATCCCACTGCCCATTGGCATTCGATTCAAAGGCGATTTTGTTCCCATCGCCGCTGATGGTAGGGTTTCGCACCTCTGCATCTAAACTGGCCGTGAGGTTTTGCAGGCGGCGCACTTGGCGATCGTATCGGTAAATATCTACATCGCCGCCGTGGCTAGCTGCAAACACAAGATAGCGGCCATCAACGGACACACCAGGGTGAGAGGCAACGCTATCGACTGAGTTTAGCCCAGGTAAATCGAGCAGCTTGCGACTGACTAGGTCGTATAAATAAACATCCTGGCTGCCATTACGGTCAGAAATAAACACGAGATAATCTCCTGCAACCTGTGGCTCATGCTCGGTGTAGGGGCTGTTGAGACTGCGCCCAGCAGAATCATAGGGCAGCGTCATCAAGCGTGGATAGCTGAAGCTACTCAGGAAAAATACGACGAGGGCGATCGCCACAATCACAGGGACAAGTTTCACAGAACTATGAGGAGAGATAAAAACAGCAGGGACGGCCTAATCTAAACCCTACACCTTTTATCACAGCCTTTTGCAACCTGTTGCGGACTGAATTAACTCACTAACTGCGTTGATCTAAGATATCCAGTTCTATGTTGCTGCCTCGGTCAATCATTTGGATATCCCACTGGCCCTCTCGACCCGATTCAAAAGCAATGTAGCGCCCATCAGGGCTAATACTAGGGTTTCTAAACCAGCCCCGATAAGCCCCGGTCAATACCTGAACGAGTTGGGTCACCCGATCATAAAGTTCGACTTCAGGTCTACCACTATCGCTGGCAACATAGACAATATATCGGGCATTGTTACTAATGCTGGGATGTTCGGCGATCGCATCGCGACGATTTAGCCACGGCAGATCAACTAACTGCTCTGATTGCAGGTCATATAGCATGAGGCGGCGACGTCCATCGCGACCAGAAATAAACGCTAGAAACCGACCACTGCCGCTCAAAACAGGGCGTTCATCCGTGTAGGTGCTGTTTAGCCCCTGTGGATTGATTAACCCAACGGAATTTAAAGAGAGTGCAGCCAGGGCGATCGGCTCAGCCCTGACTGCAAAACAGCTAAAGTAGCTGATCGCGACCACCAACAGCAGGCTGAAACCAATCACGAGCCAGCCCTGTACTCGATGGCCAAAGCGACCTATCGCCTCTTTAGTCAAAGTTGGAAGAGTTATCAGCCTCATCGTCTGAGTAGTCAATCGGCTGGTAATCTACATAGTCGGCAGCAGGCTGCTGTGAAGTTCGACGAGTCGCGCTATCGTCGGTGGAGCGAGGCCGCTGAGGGCGAGAAGAAGAAGAGGATGGGCGACCGCCAGAGCGAGCGGTTCGACTCGCATCACGGGTAGGCGGGGTGTCTTGAGAATCATCATCCCAAACGCCCCGTTCAGAGCGGCTAGGAGCCTCATCATCCCAAGCGCCACGGTCTACGGAGCGAGCGGGTGGACGGCTTTCAGGGCGGGAAGAGGAGGCAGGCGGACGCCGCTTGCGAGAGGACGGGCTATTGGGATTAGGTCGTTCAGGGCGATCGCTACCCCCACGAATCGAAGGGCGACGACGACCTTCATCGGCATAGTCATCTAGATCATCCGAGCGATAGTCGCGGCTAGCTCGAATCCGGCGAGTGGTCGGTCGATCTTCGACTGCCGACAATTCATCGAGTTCGGCTCGATACACCCGGCTTACGGGTCGCTCATCGTCTACCACAGGGGTGTAGCGCTTGGCTTGTTCCGTCGTGGCTCCGCGCAAGCGAATCGTTTCTAGGGCAAACGCCGCTGCTGCGCCCGCCATCAAGAAAAAACCGAAGGTTAAGATGGGATCTAACCGCCAGCCCTGGAAAAACAGAATTGCCCCACACAGCAGCAATACAGCAGCTAGTGCGATGTCTTGGTCGCGAGCAGATTGAGGCCGAAAATTTCTTAAAAAATAAAGCCCTGCACCACCCACAGCCAGTGCAATCCCCAGCAACGCGGCTGGGTTGCTGCCAAATACCACTTGAGCCAGGACTGGTTGGGGCTGCAAATAGAGCGCACTGACCACGCCGCTCAAATTCAGTCCGAGATCCACCATCACACTTCTCCGTAAATATGTCCTAATCCTAGCGGCTGGAAATGGAAATCACCAGTCAAAGTGACCACTATCAAGTCCTGGAATCATCCTAACCGAGCCCTAAGCTAAAAAATCCTAGCTGAAAAGTCTTAGCTAAAATGGTTTCCAATAAATTAGGGACACCCCAATAGCGTGTCCCCAAACCAGTCTTGCCTCACAAGCCGCCCAAACTAGCGGGGCAGGTGGTCAAACTAAAGCCGTTGAATCTTATCTTTTTGGCTAATGAATACCAGACCCACTACAACGGGGATCACAATAATGACGAAGCCTGCCAGTAAGCTATAGAAAAAGTTCATCAATGATGGGGTCATGGGATCTTAATCCTTAATTTTTAGCGATCGCTTCACTTGTTAATTCTATAGGTCTGTTAACGTCTTGAAAAGTCAGCGTTTATAGAATAGATAGGAGGATTTTAGAATACAAGAGGATTTTGGCAATCTTGCGGGCGCGCCGCAGGTCAGCCGTTTGGGTTCACTCTCTTTAGTAGAATATGAGAAGTGAACGATACATTGCTTAAAATTTGGCGTTTATGACTTCTACTGCGATCGCCTCCCTAGGACTAGGAATCACCTTCGGTTTGATGATTTTGCTATTCATCTTCCGCATCGTGTTGACCTGGTACCCTCAAGTCGACCTAACTCAGATGCCGTTCAAGCTCATTGCCCTGCCCACTGAGCCGTTCTTAATTCCTACCCGCAAACTAATTACACCGATTGGTGGGGTCGATATCACACCGATTGTATGGGTAGGGATTTTCAGCCTACTGCGCGAAATCTTACTGGGGCAACAGGGACTACTAACCATGATGGGGCGATACTAGTCCAGCTATACTCCTTAGACTGGCCAGTCTAATATCACTCAGACGCGGGTGAACTCATAGCGTGAAGCAACCTGCGTCTGCATTAGTTTTTAGAAACCCGCCTTACTTTTTAGACGCCTGCATCATTTGCTCGACAAAATTGGTGTAGACATTACCATCTAAAAAATTTTGATTTTCTAAGATTCTTTGATGAAAGCCAATGGTCGTCGGCAATCCGGTAATGGCAAATTCTCTGAGAGCACGCTTCATCCGGTGGATGGCAGAGAGGCGATCGGGTGCCCAGACGATTAGCTTACCAATTAGAGAATCGTAGTAAGGCGGAATTTCATAATCGGTATAAACGTGAGAATCCATCCGCACCCCGTTACCGCCAGGCGGCAGGTAGCCACTGATGCGCCCAGGGTTGGGGCGAAAGTTTTGATCTGGATCTTCAGCGTTAATCCGGCACTCAATCGCATGTCCTCGCAGCTGCACCTGATCTTGGGTCAACTGCAAGGGTTCACCCTGAGCCACTCGAATTTGCTCTGCCACCAGGTCTAACCCAGTAATCACTTCAGTCACCGGGTGTTCGACCTGGATGCGGGTGTTCATTTCCATAAAATAGAAATGCCCCGACTGATCTAACAAAAACTCAATGGTGCCCGCACCGATATAGTTGATCGCTTGAGCGACCCGCACCGCTGCCGCCCCCATTTTTTCGCGCAGTTCTGGGGTCAGCGCCGGACTAGGGGCTTCTTCCAGTAGCTTTTGATGACGCCGCTGAATCGAACAGTCGCGTTCACCCAAATGGATGACGTTGCCGTAGGTGTCAGCCAAAATTTGAAATTCAATATGGCGGGGACGTTCAATAAATTTTTCGAGGTATACACCCGCGTTGCCAAATACTGCCTCTGCTTCTCCTTGAGCGGCAAAAAATAGCTTGACCAGCTCCTCTTCAGCTCGCACTAGACGCATACCGCGCCCGCCGCCGCCCGCTGTGGCTTTGATCATGACAGGGTAGCCAATTTCACGGGCGATCGCCAAGGCTTCCCGTTCATCGGTTAACAGTCCTTCGCTGCCCGGTACCGTCGGCACCCCAATCCGCTGCATCGTTTTCTTTGCCGTAGACTTATCGCCCATCGAGCGCATTGAGTCGGGCGAAGGGCCAATAAAGGTAATTTGGTGATCGGCGCAAATTTCCGCAAACCGGGCGTTTTCTGCCAAAAAGCCATAGCCGGGATGGATGGCGCTAACGTTGCGAGTGAGCGCTGCCGCAATAATGTTGGGAATGTTGAGATAACTTTTACTGCTGGGGGGTTCACCAATACAGACCGCCTCGTCCGCCAGTTGGACGTGAAGGGCATTGCGATCAATGGTGGAATGGACAGCAACCGTGGCGATCCCCATTTCCTCGCAGGTTCGAAGAATGCGGAGGGCAATTTCCCCTCGGTTAGCAATGAGAATTTTTTCGAAACGCATCTTATAGGAACTGGGAATCAGGGACTAGGGGTAGGAATGATTAACTAGCCAGTGTTCTGAATTTTACGCCGAATCGGGTAACCCCAAGATGCAGACTTGCAAAATCGAGATTTCTCTTCGTTCAATTTAGAGACCAAACTGGAGCAATAGCAAAACATAGGGTGGGAATTACCAACCAAACCCTTCAGGAAATCCCCGAAGACTCTAGCTAGCCATGCCCACCCTATGGGAAGAATGAAGGATAAGGAAGCAGTTTGCTTCTACGAAGCAGAGGCAAGAAAGATGGATTAGGTCTTGGAGGTGTGGTTAGGGGTCTAGCCTCTACAACCTAGGATCATCCTACTCTTAATCAGCCGTTGCTAGTGTAGTGCTGCCGCGATTGCGTTTGCGCGTCAATAGACTAAAGAGCTGAATGCCGATCGCTTTGATCAAATTGCCTTCTAGCTCTTTGAACATGGTCATGTTCAAGCCAAAGGAAGCATTGGCTTCTTCGACAATGCGATCGCCTATAGCATCATCAATCGACAGGTCATCTAGCCGTTCGCGATAGACGCGTTTGAACTCTTTTTCATCGGGAATCTGCTCAAATTCATAGAATGCCAGCCCTTTATTTTCAGAGAGATTCATCGCATTCTGAGCAATTTTTTTGAGAATTTGACCACCAGAGAGGTCACCCATGTAGCGGGTATAAAGGTGGGCAACTAGCAATTCTGGTTCAGTATTGCCAATCTCGTGAATCCGGCTCACATAATCTTGAGCAGCTTTGGATGCAGTGGCGTCATCTTTCCAATTGGCACCGAAGTAGTACGCCAGATCTTGCTCAAGGCTAGCGCGGCGGTTCAGTTCAGGAAAGTAGAGTTTTCCAAGAATAGGATGCTCCCGATGACGATACATTTCGTCTTCCATCGCCGAGTAGACGTAGTAAAGATTGGCTACTAGCTTACGGTAAGACGTAGGCTCCACGGTGCCTTTTAGAAAACACGCAACAAACCCGGTGTTTTCCGCCATGGTGTGCGCTTTCTTGGTTCCTTCGCGGAGTTTTGTTGATAAATCGCTGCTCATTCTAAAAATCCTGCTAAACGTCGTAGCTAAATGCGGCTCATCGCGACCTTGAGTGCCTTTACTCTTTTTCTAGAGTATCGACACTTACAATTTTAAAGGGCACCTAATTTGTTAGCGTAGACCGATTTGATGAGAGTTTTTGTTAAAAATTTTTACGGGCGATCGCCCAAACCCTTGGACAGTCGAACCATAAGCGCTAAAAAATGAGAACAGAAACGTCATGCTACCGCTTAGGAAGCTTGATTTCCATAATCTGCACTCACAAAAAATTAA
>CASBQX010000183.1 GCA_949127925.1 Synechococcales cyanobacterium PMM_0002 | reverse complement strand
GTGCTCGGGACGCTGTAGCTGTAAGAGCAGCTGAAGCATCCCAGGAGCAGTAGGGGGGCTAGATGGATGGAAGAGTTGTGACCAGACCACAGGCACCACCAGATCGCCAGAATCTAATTGGGTGAGATGGGGCGATCGCCGTTGTTCTACCATCCACGCGGGCAGCACCACGGGCGCGGCAGCGATTTCCACGCGAGCTGTCTGGTTCTGCTCAGCGCTGTTGTGCTGCCCTGCCCGGATAGAATAGATGCGCTGCCCTAGCGGCTCTTCTAACCCGACCCAGAGGGCACAATCGGCCTGATAGGTGGTGGCGATCGCCACTACTGTCTGCTGTAACAACTGCTCCATTGGGTCAAGATCGAGCACAGTCTGACTCACCGATGGATCAGCCCCTTTCAATGCGTTCATAGATCTCGCCTAATTACTACTGCTGCGGTTTGCTCCTATACATGACTGCACCCTAGCCCCAATCTCAACATTTCTAGATGGCTTGCGAAGTCTTTAATCCAGATGGTTTGGGCTAAATTCCGGAGTCAGTTTAACCTTCACTGATTGCCCATCTTATGTTCACTCTGACCCTATCCACTCTTGGCCTATCCACTCTGGCCGAGTTAATCGATCGCGCTGCTAATGTCAGCGATCGAGCGGTTTCCGCGTAGGGCGATTCTAGCCTAAAAACAAACGAGGGACGTTTAGGAAAACGTCCCTCATACTGTCTAGCTATATCAAATCGCTCAATGCATGTCTTAGCTAATCGCTCCATGCATTTTTTAAAGATGCAGAGTGGCTAAAGACGTATAGCAGCGGCTTAATTTGGGTACGTTAGGCCGGTTCTGCTTCAGTTTTTTGCTGCAATCGCTGCACAATCGACGATTTCTCCAGTAGCCCCATCAGGGCACCGTCTTCTTTTTTAACGACTGCTAAGGCCAGAACGGTTTCGTTGAGTAGGTTAATCACCTCTAGCAGCGGGGTATCGGAGGTGATGGTTTTTACGTCGTCGGGCGATCGCGTCAAAGACTGCACCGAAACGTTCCACCAGTCGTTGGTTGGCACTGTTTTGATGTCGTCTACCAAAATCTCGCCCGTGAGCTTGCCTCCTGCGTCGGTCACCAGATATTTCTTCCAGGTTACCGCGCTGCCAATGATGTGGGCATTGGCAAACTCGCGCAGAGAGCTTTCAGCCGATACCATGGGGCTATTAGGAATGATTGCATCTGCTGCCGTCAAACCACTCATCAGCCGTTGTACCGATGCGGCTTGAGCCGACTGTCCGGCATTTTGCAGCAAGAAGAAACCCACAAGCAGCGTCCACACGCTACCAATCTGGCTCAATCCCAACACAGAGGCCAGACCCAACCCGACGGCTACCCAGCCAAACACCTGACCCACGCGGCTAGCAAAGGCTAGACCTTGGTAAGGTTTACCCGTAATTTTCCAGACAATCGCTTTGAGGACGTTGCCCCCATCTAGCGGCAAGCCGGGAATTAAGTTGAAGGCACCCAGCGCCAGATTGACATAGGTGAGGAGCGCAATGACAGCCGCCAACGGTCCGGTAATGCCGCTGAAATAGCCGATTGCGTTTAACAGGCCAAACAGGAAGAAGCTCACCATGGGGCCGGCGATCGCGACTCGAAACGCTTCACCCGGCGTTTTCGACTCTTCGCCCAGGCTAGCTAGCCCGCCAAAAATAAATAAAGTAATCGACTTAACCTCGGTGCCTTGGCGAATCGCCACCCAGCTATGACCTAGCTCGTGAGCTAAGACTGACGCAAACAGCAGCAGCGCCATCATTAAGCCCAACAACCAGGCGATCGCGCCCAGTTGCGGAAACTGATAGCTCAGCCAGCTACCGTTGTTCCACGTCACTAGCGCTAGGACTAAGAACCAGGACGGATTGATATAAAACGGGATCCCAAATAGGTTTCCCACACGTAGGCTGTTGTTCATACACTCTACCCTCAGAGGATATTGGAAATGGATCGGAGAAAGCTGATTTCTTGGGCGCGATTCACCAGAGGCATCAACTCTTTTACGGCAATCTTTTAGATCAACTTATGGATCAATTTACGAACGAGGCGGCAGCAGCAGTGGTCTAGGATATGCGCTGATTTTCACCTGCGCTGAAGCACTTGTCGCTTTTTTTCATAAATGTTTCTATAGCCATACGCTGATCGTAACGGAAAGTTAACACTGCTGGTCTCTGCCGTTTGAGGTAATATCCGCTCTTGCCTCAGTCGGCAATTTTCCAATCGCCCGGTTGCTGCTGCCTACAAACCCTCGAATAGGATGCAGAGGCGACCCACTGCCTGTTAGGCTATCGATACTAGTTCTCGAATTTTTGCGGCGATCGCCTTGGTTCAACCCGTGACCACAATCTTGTTTGACTTTGACGGCACCATTGCCGATTCATTTGACGCAGTCTTGCAGATTACCAACCGCCTTGCCAAAGAATTTGGCTATGAGCCTGCGGGGCCTGAGGAAGTAGAGCGCTTACAGAATCTCAGTTCTAGAGAAATTCTCAAACAGTCGAAAATTCCGATGCTTAAGCTGCCGCTGCTGTTGCGACGGCTAAAAACAGAGATGCATCGAGAAATTGAGCATCTTCAGCCCATTGCTGGCATGTACGATGCCCTAACCCAGCTCCAGCAAAAGGGTTATCGCCTTGGGATTGTTACATCCAATACCCGAGACAACGTTTCGGTGTTTCTCAACAAGCATGATATGGAGTCATTATTTGAGTATGTCCAATCAGGCGTGGCGCTGTTTGGCAAAGGTCGCAGCATTCGTCGAGTGCTGCGGCAGCATCAGCTAGCTCCCGATCGGGTAATTTATGTAGGGGATGAAACCCGTGACATTGAGGCGGCAAAAGCCATCTCGATTAAAGTGATTGCTGTGGGTTGGGGGTTCAACTCCAGCTACGCCCTAGCAGAACAGCATCCCGATGCTCTAGTGCGCGCCCCCCATGAGCTGGTGGAGGCGATCGCCAACCTGCATCCATCCCCAAACCAGGTATGAAAGGGTTCCTGGCAGTGCCCCAAACCCTTTCACCCAGACGTTCTGTTGACCACCTAATTGGCCACCTATTGGCCACTACTAACGTCGTCACTCAAATTAAACAAAAACGGAACGCCGCCCCCTTCCTTGCCCATGACCAATACCTTTGGCATTTGGGCACCGCCTTCACGCCATGCTTCGATCGCCTCTTTTTGCAGGACGAGCTGGCCTCCGGCGGCTTTTAGAGTTTCTGCCAATAGACGTTGAGCTTCGGCTCGACCTTGGGCGCGGTTAATATCGGCCTGGGCTTCTTGCTGGGCTTCTTGGGCAACGTAAACCGCTCGCTGTGCCTTCTGCTCAGCGATTTGCTTTTCTTCAACTGCTCTGGCAAACTCTGTAGAAAACTTCAAGTCCACCACGCTGGTATCTAGCACCAAGACCCCATATTTTTCGAGGCGAGCGCCCAACGCCTCATCAAAATCTTGTTTCAGAGCTGTGCGCATGGTGATCGACTCTTCTGCGGTTCGTCGTGCCGCTGCAACCTTAAACGACTCCTGGGTCTGGGGGGCAATTACCTTGGACACCAAATTTTGTAGCGAACCCTGCCGTCGTCGAATTTCTACCACCTGGGCTGGGTCGAGGCGAAAGTTAATCGCAAAACTAGCGGATAGATACTGCAAATCCTTCGTGGAGCTTTGTGCAGGCACCTCAAACTTCTGCACCGTCACGTCGTAGACATCCATTTTAGAAATAAATGGCGGCTTGAAGTGAATGCCCTCTAACAGCACCCCATTTTTAGCTTTTCCCAATACACTCAACACTCCCGCCTCGCCAGGATTGATGATGATAAAGGAATTCAGCGCTAAAATTAACAGCCCAACGATGGCCAGTAACAGATAAGGGGATACAAGATTGGGAGAATTAAGAGATTTCATTGATTGAGAGAAAAAGTGCTGAAACAACGGGAGAGGCTTGATGTCAGCCTTGCCCGATTGGGGTTGGAAGGCCGAGCAGATGGTTTAATCTGTTTGACTCCCTCTCTATCATGACATCCAGGCTTCCTAAAACGCGTCTGACTCATCCGTTAGCGTTTCGATTAACAAATCCATCTGCTGCTGCTGCTGCGCCAGAAAGGCTTCACATTGGCGCAGATATTCAACCGCACTGGCAAATTCGCTGAATACTTCTGCCAAGTCTAGATTGCCTGATTCAATTTGGTTAATCATCTGTTCTACCTGGATCACGGTGGTTTCGTAGCTCCAATCTGGATCGAAATTAGGGCTAGAGCTGGAGTCAGAAATAGGAGAAAATTGGCTCATATTGAATCTGGTAAATCTGGGTTAAATCTGGAATCCGCCCTAAAGCATCAGCCCTAAGGCGTTCGCCCTAAAGCATCAGCGTCAAGCCTGGAAGGCTCAAGCACCTCTACCACTTGAACGCGCACTTGCCCGTGGGCTAGCTGCAGGGTGAGCGTTTGAGTTGGGGTAATGTGGGCGATCGCCCTCACAATGGCTCCATCTTCTTGCCTGACCACGGCATAGCCTCGCTGTAAGACGGCTTGGGGATCAAGGGTCTGAAGTTTTTGCTGCAACAGGTCGCAGTGCTGCCTGTCGTGCTGTAGCCGCTGTTGAACGCTGCGGATCAGCCGTTGCCGTGTCCAGGTCAGAGCCTGAGCTTTCTGCCGCAGGCGCTGATCGAGGTGGAGCCGCTGTAGGCGATCGCGCAGCCGATCGGTTTGGGCGGTGGCCATGCCCACGCAGCCGCGAACCGCTCGGTTCAGTGCTGCCATCCGCTCTTGATGCTCTAGGTATAGATCGGCCAGTTGAGGGACGGCCTGTTCTGCGGCGGCTGTGGGGGTGTGGGCGCACACATCGGCGGCCAAGTCGGCTAGCGATTCATCGCGCTGATGCCCAATTCCTGCCACCACCGGAATCGTACAGGTGGCGATCGCCCTCACCACCCGCTCATCGTTAAAACAGGCCATGTCTTCAACTGCGCCACCCCCGCGCGACACAATCATTACGTCTGCCCGACCGTCGCGCTCCACCCGCTGAATGGCTTGCACAATCGACATCGGAGCCTGATCTCCCTGTACCAGCGCCGGCGACAGCAATACCCGCAGGCCGGGATAGCGTCGCCTCAGCGTCCGTTGAATATCGCCCCAAGCGGCGGCTTGTAAGGACGTGACTACGGCAACCGTTCGGGGATGGGTTGGTAGCTGGCGTTTATGAGTGGAATCAAACAGTCCTTCAGCCTCTAGCCGCTGCCGCAACTGGCGGTAGCGCAGCGCCCGTAGACCCTCGCCTGCTGGCAGTGCCTGCCATACCATCAGCTGATAGCTACCCCGCTGCGGATGCAAACTAATCCGGCCTAGCAGAATCAGCTGCTCTCCCGCTTCGGGCTGCACGGCCAGTTTAGCCAGCTGGCTATTCCACACGACACAGTTGATAGCGGCTCCAGCGTCGGGATCTTGGAGTGTAAAAAATAGGCCGCTTCGGTGTCGATTGGCGCTAGACACTTCCCCCGTCACCCACACTTGCTGAAGCTGCGGATCGTCCTCTAAGACGGCTTGAATGTAAGCTGTCAGCCCCGACACCGAAAGCGCTGTATCTGGAAACAGTAAGCTGGGTAGATTAGAAGCCATAACGCCATAACAATGCAGGAATGAACGAAACAGGAATGAACGAAACAGATCGGGGTCTACAGGTTTGATTGAATCTGTCCCCGGCAGGGAATAAGTAGAAGGTAGACAAAATGATGTAGACAACCGACTATACTATAAGTTGTTTACTTTATAGTACGCCTGTATCTAATTTAGCTCTAAATCTAGTACAATTTAGATTTAGGCGATCGCTTTGTAAAAAGCGTACGTTTGCTCTGAGGATGCCTGGGCTGAGATCGAGGTAGAAAAACCTGATTTAAACAAATGGATTAGCTGTCGAGCTACATTTCATAGTGAGTGACCTGATCTAAATGGATCGTCCAGATCTTGCGATAGATCCTCCATCAGTGGATCTTTAATTAAGAGGATGTTTGTACAGGATTGCCAATCCCCTCGGGGATCGCAGGATAGTCCTCTGGTGTCCACTTCCTTTCACCAATTTTTGCATCTCCTCCCGAAGTTTTGTTTTGAGGCGCTAATGGCTAAAGCTACTGAAAGTTCCGAGAAAGATAAAGCCCTAAATTTGGTGATGACCCACATCGACCGGACGTTTGGCAAGGGCACCATCATGCGGCTGGGCGATTCTAACCGGATGAAGGTTGAAACGTTTCCGACCGGAGCCTTGACCTTAGATCTGGCGCTGGGCGGTGGTTTGCCAAAAGGGCGCGTGATTGAGATCTATGGGCCAGAGAGTTCTGGTAAAACTACGTTGGCGCTGCACGCGATCGCCGAAGTGCAAAAGGCGGGCGGTATTGCCGCTTTCGTTGATGCTGAACACGCGCTGGACCCAGCTTATTCAGCTGCACTGGGTGTAGATATCGAAAACTTGCTGGTGTCCCAGCCCGATACTGGGGAAGCGGGGCTTGAGATCGTCGATCAGCTGGTGCGATCGACCGCCATTGATATTGTAGTAGTGGACTCTGTAGCGGCTCTGGTGCCACGCGCCGAGATTGAAGGCGATATGGGCGACATCCACGTCGGTTTGCAGGCGCGGCTGATGAGCCAAGCCCTGCGAAAAATTACCGGAAACATTGGTAAAACCGGCTGTAGCGTCATTTTCCTGAACCAGCTGCGCCAAAAAATCGGCGTCTCTTACGGGAACCCCGAAACCACCACAGGCGGTAACGCACTCAAGTTTTATGCCTCAGTGCGGCTCGATATTCGGCGGATTCAAACCCTCAAAAAGGGTACCGAAGAATACGGCATTCGCGCCAAAGTCAAGGTTGCCAAAAATAAAGTGGCTCCACCGTTCCGGATTGCCGAATTTGACGTCATTTTTGGCAAGGGGATTTCCTCCTTGGGCTGTCTGATGGACATGGCCGAAGAAACTGGGGTCGTTGTCCGTAAAGGTGCCTGGTATAGCTATAACGGCGAAAATATCAGCCAGGGTCGCGATAACGCGATCAAATACATCGAAGAGAACTCCACCATTGCCAAAGAAATGGAGCAACAGGTGCGCCAGAAATTAGAAATGGGCGCGGTCGTTTCTGCTAACTCGATTGTGCCTAAAGCGGCGGGCGATGACGCTGACGCTGACGATGACGATGACGACGATAAGTTCAACGCAGATGACGAATAAAATCGGTTAGCCTCAACCACCTGAACACCCCTCCTCAACCTCGCCCCCTCACTGCTTCTACCCATGAACACCCTGAAAACCGATGTACTGGTCGTAGGCGGTGGCACCGGGGGGACAGCCGCTGCGATTCAGGCAGCGCGGCGGGGAGCACAGGTTGTGTTGGTGAGTGAGTTTCCTTGGCTGGGGGGGATGCTGACTAGTGCAGGCGTTAGTGCCCCAGATGGGAATGAGCTACTTGCTTTCCAAACCGGGATCTGGGGGGCGTTGCTACGAGAACTAGAGCAGCAGCAGCCCGGTGGGTTGGATCATGCTTGGGTTAGCTTTTTTACGTTTGAGCCAGCGATCGCCGCTCAGATTTTTGCTGACTGGGTGGCTGAGTTACCCAATTTGAAGTGGATTCAGGGGCAGGTACCGTTAGCGGTGGTGCGCCGGGGCGATCGCCTGACGGCAGTTCGGTTTGCCGGCCTGACGGTAGAGGCCAAGCTGGTTCTAGACGGCACAGAATTGGGCGATTTGCTGGCGCTGGCAGAGGTTCCCCATCGCTGGGGCTGGGAATTTGCGGCTGCATGGGGTGAACCGAGTGCCCCTACGCAGCCAACTGAGCTGACTACCCAGTATGCGGTGCAGGCTCCCACCTGGGTAGTAATGCTGCAAGATTTTGGCGAAGGCGCAGCAGCTCCCGAAATTCCAGCCCCACCCAATTTCCAGCCAGATTTATTTTTGGGTGCCTGGGATGACTATGGGGCTGACGCTTTTTTGAACTATGGGCGACTACCGGGCGATCGCTTCATGATCAACTGGCCACCCCATGGCAACGACTATGGCCACCAGGTAGAACGGCTGATTCAATCTTCAGCCGACCATACAGCATTTTTGCAAGCCGCCCGATGGCACGCCCAAGGCTTCGCCCGGTTCATTCAACTTCACCTGGGTCGCCGCTACGGCCTAGCGACGGGCATGTTTCCTGAACTAGGTTACGGCTTCGGTGGAGGTGCCTTTGCGCTGCATCCCTACTATCGAGAAAGTCGGCGGTTGCAGGGCGTGGCTACGGTAAAAGAGCGAGATATTTTACCCGTTGCCGATGGCCGAGTGGCACCACTGCCACGGAATCTAGCGGGTGCTGTAGACGCAGTGGCGATCGCCAACTATGCCAATGACCACCACTATCCCGGTTTTGACTTCCCCTTGCAGCCCAAGTCTATTCGTTGGGGCGGGCGCTGGACGGGTACCCCGTTTGCCCTGCCCTATGGTTGCTTAGTCCCAGCGACGGTTGAGGGACTGTTGGTCTGCGAAAAAAATATCTCCGTCTCCCATATTGCCAACGGAGCGACGCGATTGCAGCCAGCGGTGCTGGGGCTAGGGCAGGCGGCAGGGATGGCGGCGGCGCTCTGCATCGAGCAAAACTGCGATCCGCGTCAGCTCCCCGTACGTTTATTGCAGGCGGCGCTGTTAGAGGACGCGATCGCCCCAGCTGCGGTGATTCCACTGTTCAATTTGCCGCCTGATCATCCCGATTGGCAGCACTGGCAACGTCACTACCTAGCGTATCCAGACACCTATCCAGCTGACGGCAATGTGCCTGATCTGACGGTTTCGCCAAACCTGCACAAGTCTGAGGCATCAGATGGGTTGGAGGCAGTAAGTCTAGCTCGATATCAGTCCTTTACAGGCACCTTTTACCGCCAAGGTGATCAGCTGTATGACTTTATGCTGGAGTCAGAGCAGGCGATCGCCCCCGTCGGTCTGCAATTTCCTCAATCTCTTCAATCTCTAGAGTTACCTCCAGATCAAGCCATCAGCTTAGTGACACTGCGGGCTGAGATCGATCATCAGCTTCAGCATCTGCCCTCCCCGCAGCGGCTGGCTGTGAGCGGGCGACTGAATCGTTCTGGACGCTGGCTGTTAGTAGAAGCTGTGGCTCTCCTTAATGAATAATGCGAAAAATGTGGAATCAATCACGTCAGGTGGCGGGCACGTGAGGTGGCGGGGGCTGATCCTGCCTCCCATCGCCGCTGCTACATGCCAACTCGATAGAAAATCCGTATTTGTATTGTTAAAACCTTCCTATGATCCCGATAGCAGAACCTGAACTTGCGGTGCGCGATTACCCCCTATAATAATTGCAGCAATAACTTATAGTTTTCATTGCTTTCATCAACCGTTTTGAGGCAGCTTAGGAAGGCGTGAGTCCTGCTAACTGTATTCATTGCCAGGACGGGTGACTGTAAAGCAATCTTGGCCGTAATCAGGCGCTTTCAACGTGCCTCAGGGCGGCAAGTTCAGTTCTAAGAGGTGGCAGCTCGTGGAAAGTGCTGGAACAGCAAGAGTTACTGGGCGCAGGACTAGAAGCGCTTCAAAGGAGACAACTGTGGCAGAGACAAAGACAGAGACTAATAACACCGTGAAAGAAGAAAAGTCCGAAACCGAACCTGCTAAAACGACTGCTGCCAAAGCTACGGGAGCCAAATCTGAGCCAACGGCGCTATCGCTATCGTCTAGCGCTAGTCCAGCTCACCGGGGAGCCATTGAGATTGCGTCCTTTGCTGGCGATCGCCCCTTGGGAGCGTCCCAAATGGAAGTCTTCGGCACCTTCACCTCATCAGGCGATCGCCCGATTGAAGCAAGTCATTTTGAAGTGTATGGCATGATTCTCAACAATCGGCCGATCATGGCTAGTCATATCGAAGTGCTAAACCTACCTGTTCAAGGCGGTAGTCCGATCTTTGCTAGCGACTTGATTGTGCGAGATGACCTGACGCTGCCCGGTGGTCGCCCCATTGTGGCTAGCGATCCCCGTCTCATGGATGCTGATTTGCTGATGGGAGGTCGCCCGATCGCCGCCAATGACCTCACCGACGATAGCAGTGCAGCGCTGATGGGCTACATCGACTAAAGCTCTAAAGATTACATACCCGTAGAGACGCGATGAATCGCGTCTCCCATCGTTTCTCTCACGGCGTCTCTCATCGCGGCGGATGAAGACGCGATGAATCGGGTCTCCCATCGCGGCGGATAAAGACGCGATGAATCGCGTCTCTACGAGATAGATTGGGTAAATTTAGATAGCCGCTCGATTCCCCGTTTAATCGTGTTCATATCGGTTGCGTAGGAAAGGCGGATGCAGTCATCAGCCCCAAAGGCTACCCCTGGAATCACGGCCACTTGCTGAGATTCTAATAGAGCATCGCAAAACTCCAACGACTTCATTCCAGTTTTGGCAATACTGGGGAACATGTAAAAAGCTCCGTCTGGCCTGGGGCAGTGGATGCCAAGGATCGAATTTAGCCCCTCTAGCATGACCGTACGGCGTTCGGCAAAGGCCACCAGCATTTCTTGAATGCAGTCTTGAGACCCTTCATAGGCGGCGATCGCCCCATAC
>CASBQX010000182.1 GCA_949127925.1 Synechococcales cyanobacterium PMM_0002 | reverse complement strand
GGCTGCTTGGTAGGTGGCGATCGCCAAGTTCAGGTGTCCCCGGTTGCTCAATAGTCGTCCCAGTTTGCCATAGCAATCGCCATCAGATGACAGTAATGCCTGCAAAAAATCGGCGTTGGGTTGTAAGGAAGATTGAGCGGTACTTGGCGTGACCCACTTACAATACTGTTCAACTAAGCTGGGCTGAAGCTGAACGGCTTGCTGGATCGATGCGATCGCCGTCTCCAAGTTGCCCAGTTGAAGTTGGGTATATCCTAGGTTTCCCCAGGCGGCGGCACACCGGGGCTGAAGCTGGAGCGCCTGGTAGAATGGGGCGACCGCCGCCGCCCACTGGTTTTGCTGGACATAACATCGCCCCAGAGCCTGGTAGAGTTCGGCTCGATGGGGCTGGAGAACGAGGGCGTGGCTGTAGCAGGCGATCGCGTCTTCCAGCCGCCCTAGTTTGTGCAACACCTCTGCTTGCCGTTCATGGGGTACAACCCATTTGGGTTGGAGCGTTGCAGCCATTTGCCAAGGAATCAACGCACCGAGTAAATCGCCCTGTGCGGCTAAGGCATTGCCCAGTGCAAGCTGAATGTCAGCCGCCTCGGGTTGCAGTTCCAACACTTGCTGGTAGAGGCGACCGGCTTGGTCGGGTCGGTGGTGCTGACATTGGCGGGTGGCTTCAGCAATTAGAAGATCGGCTAGGTCGGTTGTGAGTTGGTCGGATTGGCCGGGTGCAGCTTGGGACAGAGCCGCGATCCAAACGGTTTGAGCCGCTGCTTCATCCCCCTGCAATAGCCAAGCTAACCCTAGATACCAGTACGACTCGACGACATCAGGTTGGTCTTCAATCGCGTGTGTGTAGAAAGCGATCGCCGCCCCATAATCATTTGCTGTACCGTTTGGAAAATCGTTCATCCGTCATCTCTCAATCGGAATCTCTGCTGTCCCCGACTGGGCGATCGCCGCTTCATCTTCATAGGCAAGCGCCAGACGGCTGGTGATATGAGAGAGGAGTATTTGCCATTGAGCAGGCGGCAGCGGTGGCAGGAGGGTGATTTCGGGAGCGCTGTCGTCGTCAAGATCGAGATCGGTTTCGGCCAACAGATCCAGGGTGACGCTAGAGAGCAACAGATCGGCGGCTTCGGGGTCAAAATCCCCCGTGTAAATCAGCAGGGTTGTGTGCTGGCGATCGCCAGAGGTGAGAACAGTCTGGAGCAGTTGTATCAGGGTTTCAAGCAGGATCTCTTCTGGCTGCTGCCAATCTGGGAACGCGATCAGGTTGGTTTTTTGCAGACGCAAGGTTTGAGCCAGATGGGTATGTTGATAGGTATGAAACAGCGATTGAAATACGATGCTGAGTTCTGCGCCGTAGCGCTCGCTGTCGAGGAAACTGGGCTTTTGACCTATACCCTGCCGAATGCGATCGCCCAACGCGTGACGACGAGCCGGATCAGTCCCAAGAGCGATCGCTAGGTCGATGTAGGCGGCGGCTCCATCGACAATTAGCTCCGGCACCTGCAACTCGCGCAAAAAAGCAGCCCCGCGTCCCATCGATACAGGCACGTCTGTCTCTACCACAATTGGCGGCAGGCCAATTTCCAGCGGCTCTAACAGCGACGTCATCCCCGAGAATGGATATGAGTCGAGGTAGACATCGGCCAGCTTCAGCCGTTCAATCACATCAGCTCGATTGGGGGCAGCGTCTAGCAAGATGAGTCGATCGGGGGTCAGCCCTTGGGCGGCAAAATGAGCGGTCAGCCGTTGACGGAACGCGGCCTCCGGATAGTGATCCGTCCAATTTGGCTTGAAGGGATATAGCAGCAGCATGGCATTTGGCACATGGGCGATAATGTGTGCCCAGGCGATGTCTAACTCGGGGGTAATTTTGAAGCAGTTTGCCCCCGATACGAACACCACGGCATCGGCGGCAATGCCCAAACTCTCGCGGCTAACAGTGGCGGTGGGCAGCAGGTCGGCTTCGGTGGCAAAGTCAAAGCACTGGGCAGCGCCAGAGAGCGGCACCAACGTTTCGCTGTAGTGACGTTGCACGTCCCAGTCTGGATTGGTAAGGCGACTGGAGAGGTAGTAGTCGATCTGGGGCATCCCGGTTGAGACAGGGGAGTTCATGCCTGTGATCTGCACCCGCGCTAGCCGATAGACCGCGAGCTGGGCAATAGAGTCAGCGATCGCCGTCACATTAGTCGCAATAAACAGCATGTCTAAATCGGCATGGCGGATGGTCTGAACCTGGTCGGGGAGACTCGACGGCAGTTCCATCACAGCATCGGCAGACTCGGCACAGTGGCGCGCCAGCCGATGCTCAATCGGGGCGATCGTCAGCAAAATGACTTCAAACTGCTGCCGATCGAGGTGCTGAAACACGGGCAGGGTGGCAAAGGTTTCGGTTTGGGGGGTAAAACGATCCGTTAGGATACCGAGGCGTAGCTTGGGGCGATCGCCACTGTTAACAGGAAATTCGAACTCTCGCGGGTGCTCCAGGTCGGCCAATTTTGCACTTAAAATTTCTGCCCGCTGCTGATACAGGGTTTTTAATTCCCGCTCAACAAAGTACAGCGGCACATAGTTAGACTGCTGGACAACCTGTTTTGCGACCGTTTGCCAAAACCGATCGCCCGGTTGGCTGATCACCCGTTGGTGAACATAGGCCGTCCATGTGGCCACATAATTGGCGTGCCGATCTAAATCGCCCGCTTGCCAAAACAGGCCAGG
>CASBQX010000181.1 GCA_949127925.1 Synechococcales cyanobacterium PMM_0002 | reverse complement strand
CAGGTGACCAATACTCCCGGCTATCCCACCTTGACGGCTACCTTGATGGCGACACCGGGGCAGACCATCTGCGTGGAAAAAGTTGTGACGGTGTTTACCTCTCAGGAGACGGAGTTACCTGTGCAGGCAGCTCAGGCCAAACTAGCTGACTTGCCAGCCTATGCGGTGCTGTTTGACGCCCATCAACAGGCATGGAATGGCGTTTGGCAGTATAGCGATATCGAGATTGGGGGGCCTAGCAAAGCGCAGTTGGCAGTGCGCTACAACCTGTTTCAACTCTTGATCGGTGCCTCCCCACACAACGCTCAGGTCAGCGTTCCGGCCAAAACCCTATCGGGATTGGGCTACCGGGGCCATGTGTTTTGGGACACAGAGATTTTTATCTTGCCCTTTTTTACCTTGACGCAGCCTGCGATCGCCCGCAATTTGCTGACCTACCGCTATCACACCCTGAATGGAGCGCGGCGCAAAGCCAAGCATGGTGGCTATAAAGGAGCCATGTTTGCCTGGGAAAGCGCGGCGACTGGCGATGAGGTAACGCCCCGCTGGTCAATGCCGAACGATCCCTATGCGGAAGATGTGCGAATCTGGTGCCGCGATCGCGAAATTCACATTAGTGCCGACATTGCCTATGCCGTTTGGCAATACTGGCAGGCCACAGGCGACGACATCTGGCTGCGCGACTACGGAGCCGAAATCATCCTGGACACCGCCATCTTTTGGATGAGTCGGATGGAGTGGAATGCGCGACAAGAACGCTATGAATTGTGCGGCGTGATTGGAGCCGATGAATACCACGAGCAGGTGAATAACAACACGTTCACCAATCGGATGGTGCAGTGGCATCTAGAAAAGGCGGTTGCCGTCTATGAATGGTTACAGCGCCAGTTTCCCGATGGCGCGGCCGAACTGGCACAACGGCTGCAACTGACGCCCGAGCGCCGGATGCGCTGGCAGGCCATGATTGCGCAGATCTACATCCCATACGATGCAGAAACAGGGTTGATCGAGCAGTTCGAGGGGTTTTTCCAGCTCAAAGATATTGACCTTAGCGCGTATGAACCGCGCACGCAGTCGATTCAAGCGGTTCTGGGCATTGACGAAACCAATCAGCGGCAGGTGCTCAAGCAGCCCGACGTGCTGATGCTGCTCTACCTGATGCGCGGCACCCAAGAATTTCCCTATCGTTATGATGTGCTGCAAACGAACTGGAACTACTACGCTCCCCGCACAGACATCACCTACGGCTCATCTTTAGGTCCCGCCATTCACGCCATCCTCGCCGCCGACCTCGGGGCAGCAGATCCCTATGATCAGTTTATGCAGGCCGCCCTAGTTGATCTAGAAGATACGCGCGGCAACACAGGTGACGGTATTCATGCGGCGTCAGCAGGCGGAGTCTGGCAGGCTGTAGTGTTTGGCTTCGGCGGCATTCAACTGAAGGAGAGTGGTCCGGTGGCAACGCCCCATCTGCCGCCCACTTGGACTCGGCTCAAATTCAAACTCCACTGGCGCGGCACCTGGCACAGTTTCGACCTATTACCGTCAGGGTCTCCATCATCTGACGTGCCATCACCTGACGTGCCATCACCTGACGTGCCATCACCTGAGGTGGAATCACCTGACATCCAGGGTTTTATCTTTGATTTGGATGGGGTGTTAACAGATACGGCTGAGCTGCACTACCGGGCATGGCAACAACTGGCAGACGAAGAGAAGCTGCCCTTCGGTAGGCAGGCCAATGAAGCGCTGCGGGGCGTATCTCGGCGAGAATCGCTGCTGCTAATAGTGGGCAAGCAGCCATACTCGCAAGCTGCACTTCAGGAGATGATGGATCGCAAAAACCGCTACTATGTCGCCTCGATTCAAACCATCACCCCCAAAGATGTGTTGCCGGGAGTGCTTCAACTACTAGACGAACTCAGGCAAGCGGGCATTAAAATCGGGATCGGCTCTGCTAGCAAAAATGCCCGCATGGTGATCGAAAAACTAGGAATTGCCGATCGCGTGGATGCGATCGCCGATGGCAACAGCGTTGAACATCCCAAGCCAGCTCCTGATCTGTTTCTCCATGCCGCTGCCCAGTTAGGACTTGACCCCGCCCACTGTGTGGTAGTTGAAGATGCCCCCACTGGCATTGCCGCCGCGATCGCCGCCGGGATGTGGGCGATTGGACTCAACCCTAACGTTGACATCGTATCTGCTGCGGAGAATCGTTTTGCAGCGGCTCATGTGGTTCTACCCAGCCTTAAGGGCGTTGATCTCAGCGATCTACAAACCAAATTAGGCAGCAGCCTAGAGACAGGTCACGAGAACCAAGCTAAGAGATAAGTCTTGGACAATTTTGTGAACACTTCTACCAATTCAATCTAGAGAATGCGACACATCCTAACTGGGCATGGCACTGCCATGCCCGTACCCTGTCAAATTATTGAAGAAAAACGTCACAGCAGCATCGCCGTCTATACTGAATCAGGTAACGGTACAGAGTTTTTCATTCAAATTGCGATCCAACCGGGTAAACGAATCTGACGATCTGAGCCAGCGCGACCATGCGAACTCTCACACTGCCTTCTGGACAACCTATTCCCATCCTCGGCATGGGCACCTGGCAAATGGGCGAAAACCCTAAGCATCGTCAACGTGAAATTGATGCCCTGCGGCGTGGATTTGAATTGGGACTTTCGCTAATTGACACAGCCGAAATGTATGGCGAAGGCGGCGCAGAGGAGGTGATTGGGCAAGCCTTGCTCTCCGGGAAAGCGGATGCCAGCCGACGTTCAGACCTGTTTTTAGTCAGCAAAGTCTATCCCCACAACGCCTCAAAACGAGGGGCGATCGCGGCTTGTGAACGCAGCTTAAAGCGGTTAAATACAGATTACCTTGACCTCTATTTGCTGCACTGGCGCAGTTCAATTCCCTTGGCAGAGACGCTGGACGCCTTTCAAACCCTGCAACAATCTGGCAAAATTCGCAGCTACGGCGTCAGCAATTTTGCTGTTAAAGAGATGGAAGCTGCAATTCGTCAGCCGGGTGGCTCTGGCATCACAACCAACCAAGTGCTCTACAACTTAATGCGACGGGGGATTGAATGGGATTTGCTGCCCTGGTGTCGGCAACACCAAATGCCGATCATGGCATATTCCCCCATTGAACAAGGGCGGTTGCTAACTCACCCAATCCTCAAGGCGACGGCTCAATCGCGTAACGTGACGGCAGCTCAAGTCGCGATCGCCTGGTTATTGCATCAAGATCACGTAATTGTGATTCCCAAATCTAGTCGGATTGAGCATGTAGAGCAGAATCGCGCTGCCCTCGATCTGCAATTGAGTGGTGATGAGTTAAATACGCTCAATGCGGCGTTCTCATCACCCACTCAGCCAACGCCGCTAGAGATGCTATAGCGATACACAGGTTGTTTGATCTGCGATCCTAAATAAAGTAGCTAGCCACAGGTAATGATCCGGCGATCGCATGGGCGGGGATAAAGCTCATCTTAGTTAGGTCGATCACCAAGTCGCGGTTGCCAGCGAAGCCCCTAACCGTGTCGTTGACCGATAGATAGGTACGCTTTTTCCACGTCAGGAAAACGGCTTCGTTGGCAGCGAGAGCCTGTTTACCCGCAACTTGCCGATTCTTATCGGCATAAGCAGCTGCGATCGCCGCCTTCAAGGTAGAACCCGTCACTGCCCCAGCGTGGAATAAAGCCTTCGGTAGATTTGCTGTCGCTAGGTTGAGGTCATAGTCAAGCGTAATGCGATCGCCTTGGCCAGCATTGAAATCAGTGATTTGATCGGGGGCACTCAGGCGAGATGCTGCAAACGCCGCCTGTTTAGAGCTACCTCGGTAGGCAAAGCGATCGGCTCCCGCGCCGCCTGTCAGCACATCAGCAGCCAAGCCTCCCGTCAGCCAATCCTTACCCGCTAAGGCCGAGATGGTGTCGCGACCCGGAGTTCCCGACAGCAAATCATTCTTTGCCGTTCCCAAAATTACTCCAGATGTAGGCGGTGGAGTCACGCTGCCGTTAAATTCAAACGCGCCCACATCCGCGCCATTAAGCCGCTGCACACCCAGCTGATCCGTCGTTGGGGCACCGGTGCTAACGCCTGTGTTAATCGCCGGACTGTTGGCCAGCAGCGGATGAAACGGCAAGAAACTAGAGCCGTTGGTTTGCAAGGCACCGAGGCGCGGATCGGCAATTTGAATCCCGCCCGTTGCCAAACTGTCGTTAAACCGATTGAACTGATTGCTCAAAAACCCAGGAAACTGAATATTGCCGCCGCCATTAGTCAGTTCACGGCTGGTCTGCTGGCGAATCTTCCAGTCATTGCCACCGTTGGCGGCCGAGTTGTTAAAGAAAATGCTGTTGCGCACCGTCACCGGATCATTGCCAGCATGGATGCCGCCGCCCACCCACCCGGCAGAATTAAAGGCAATCGTGCTGTTGGTGATGGTGGCTGGTCCCAGCAACACCATGCCGCCGCCCAGTTTGTCGTAGCTCGTACCCGTGGCGCGGTTGGTTGAGAAGGTGCTATTCACAATCGTGGTCGGTGCTTTCATCATCCACAGCCCGCCACCCTGGTTAGTCGCAGAGTTGTTGACGAACGCAGAGTTTTGAATCACCAATCCTCGGTTCAATTCATTACTGATCACTACCAAACCGCCCCCATTGCCAGCGTTACCGCCAGCCAACGGATTGACCTGGTTATCTTTGAATAAACTGCCGCTGATCAAGATATTGTCTTGCTTGCCCGTGTAAAGGTAGGCAGCACCACCTTCAGCTAGCCCTTTGTTGCCCTCAAACCGAGTCCCTATAATCTGAATAGTGCCAGACGGTTCATTCGTAGAACTGGCGCGATCGGTATAGATTGCCCCACCAAAGCCGCGCAAGGAGGCATTTGGCTTGCCCTGGTCAAACGTAGCGCTAGTGGTATCGTTGTTCAGGAACTGGCTATTCTCAATGGTTAGCTTGCCGTTGAGGCTGTTAATTGCGCCACCGTTAATGCCGCGATTACCTGTAAACGTACTGTTGCGCACCGTGAGGTTACGCGGTCCCCAGAAGGCGATCGCCCCCGCGCCCCGCTCGTCATTCCCTGCTATTGCTCGGTTGTTGTCAAAGAAGCTGCGATCGACCGTGAGAGTCCCTTCAAAGGCACTAAAGATGGCACCGCCGCCTTTATCGGCCACATTGTTGCGGAAACTCACGCCGTCAATGTTGAGCACAGCCCGATGGGTTGTAGAAATCGCCCCGCCGCGATCGTTGGTATAACCATTGACCAGCGCCAGGTTTTTCACCGTAACGGTAGTCGGGACGTCTTGATTAGAGTTAACCAGCAGAATCCGGCTGCGACTATCGCCGCTAATGGTGAGGTTGGCCGCACCTGTCCCATCAATCGTAATATTTTTGCCAGCATCAATCGTGAGGCCGCTAGCTAGGGTAATGGTTTTATTGGCCAATGTGGGGGCAAAGCGAACCGTGCTACCCGCCGTAGCAGTGGCGATCGCCCAGCGCAATGAGCCAGTCCCGCTATCTGCCACATTCGTCACAGTCAGTGTGGTTGCGATCGCCTTTGTTGCTGTTTTGATCTGGGTTTTAGACATACCTCTCCTAGATAGTGCGTCGATGGATGGCCTACCTGGCGCGGCTAAACCGTTAATCCAGGCAAACTCAGACTCCTGGCAGAGGCAGTACTAGGTTCTAAAAACCTGCTCAGCTCAGTAAACACTCTATCGTTCAGGTAAGGATGGCGACAATCCGGAATATGCTTATACTGAGAAAAATTGGGATGAAGTATTCTGTGTAATTCAACCCACGCACATCCGTCTATAAAATTGGTACTAGAAGCCCTTCAAACAGATATTTAGCGAAGGTCAGCGAAGGATTAATTAAGAAATGAAAATTAAATAACTCCGCTATTCTTCGGCAGGGGCGAACGACCGTTCGCCCCCGTCAGCCATCAAATTCCCGATCTGATTAAATCTATGGTGCTCTCAATGTTTCAATCCTTGCATTAATTTCATCCTGCGTGGTCTGTATTTTAGTGTCTTGTGTTGGCAATAGCATTTGCGATCGCTGCTGAGCTACACTCGCGATGCTTCTGACGCGATCGCCT
>CASBQX010000180.1 GCA_949127925.1 Synechococcales cyanobacterium PMM_0002 | reverse complement strand
GGGGGGATTTTCTTATGAATGCAACTGATATGAATGCAACCGTATGGATGCAAGACTCAGACATCTTTCAGGCTGCGGAGATCCGACTGAGGCGGAGTTAGCCCTTTGCCCTGAACCAGCACGCCAAAGGTACCCATCTGGGTTGGGTTAAAGTCCATCAGGGTGTGGAGGGCTTCGCGACGATGCAAAATGTCTTGCAGGGTCAGAGCCGCATTGGGCTGAAGCTGAGACAGGGCCGCTAGGCGATCGCCCAACCCCAGTGCCATCAGAAATAGCCCTTGGGGGACATAGCCCAGCCGGGGTAGACCACAGCGATCGCCCTGTCGCGCCAGCGCCGTAAAATCCACATGGGTAGTAATATCTTGCTGCCCGATGTGGATATAAGGATTGGCATGGCGGGCGTGCTGATAGTAGCACTGCAACGTGCCGTCGCGGCGGGTGGGGCTATAGTAGCGCTGGGCTGGGTAGCCATAGTCGATGGTGACGAGATAGCCGTGGTGCAATCGCTCGGCCACCGTGCTCACCCACTCCAATGCGGCCAAATTCACCTCGGTGCGGTAGCCCTCGGGGTAGGCAGGCGACGGTAGATCTACGCCTGCTAAGGCAAAATATTCGGCTAACAGCGGGGTAGAGAGCGGGGCGAGGAGTTCGGTAAATAGGGGCAGAGTGGACGTGGCCGACGGCGACTCTGCCGCCTCTTGGATCTCGATCCAGGCGTCCCAGTTGGCTAACGTCACGTAGATCTCTTGCAGCTGTCCGTTGGCGATCGCCACCTGATGCACCGGAAAAGCGTCTACCAGTTCGTTGGAAAAACAGCAGCCGACCACCGAATCGGCCGGGATCTCGTCCCAGGTGCGCCAATGCAGCCCTCCCCACGAGTTAGCCAAGTCTTGCAGGCGCTTGCGCTGTTCGGCAATCATCCCCGCCGACTTTTCTACAATCACATACTCCAGTGCCTTAAAGCACTGACTATGGTGACGATGCAGATGGATTAGCACATCTTGCGCCAGCATCCCCTGCCCTGCACCCATTTCTAGGAGGGTAAACGGGTGAGGATTGCCCAGCAAATGCCACATTTCAGCAAATTGCTCGGCTAGCATTTCCCCAAAGTCGGCACCCAGGTGGGGCGAGGTAAAAAAGTCGCCGCTGACGCCGATATTTACCTGATTAGTGGCGTAGTAGCCATGCTGCGGGTCATACAGGGCGATGTCCATAAACTCAGCAAAGGTGATCCGCTGCTGGGGATGGGCGGCAATGCGCTGGGCAATGCGATCGCACAACAAGGGATTGCTCTGATCAGCTTCCAAAACAGCTCTATCCATGGAGGTAAAAGGGGCGTCTTGCAAAGGGATACGGTGACGCTCATTCGTCATGCTCATTCGTCATAGTGTACAGGGACAGCGGATCGTCTTGGCCACAGGCGGGCTGTGACAGCTCGCTTCACCGACTGCCTGAGGACATAATGCGTCCACAACGTCTGCGGCGCTGCTGCCAGATGCATAGATATGTCCAATGGATACCATTGTGTAGAAATATTGCGCAAAATCCTAAAGTAATGTTACATTGATGGAATCAACCAAGTCTTTAAGAGGTTTTTGAGTCATGGAAAGCCAAGATGCTAAATTCGGTTTTACTCAGTTCGCAGAAACTTGGAATGGTCGTCTAGCAATGTTGGGCTTCGTCATTGGCCTTGGCACCGAATTGCTGACAGGTCAAGGCATTCTTTCTCAGATCGGCTTGATGTAATTTTTGCTTAGAGCTTCATTCATTCTTGATATCTCCTTCCTGTGGGATGCAATTTATTCATTGCATCCCAGTTTTTTGTCTAAAAAGTCTGCACTCCTAGAAATCGGCGCTCCTAGAAATCAGCACTTAAGGGCGCTCGGGGGAATGGAATCACATCCCGGATGTTTTGCATCCCAGTCATAAATTGAACCAGCCGTTCAAAGCCCAGCCCAAAGCCGGCATGAGGCACTGTGCCAAAGCGGCGCAGGTCGAGATACCACCATAGATCAGCAGCGGGGATGTCAAGCTCTTGCATCCGGCGTTCTAAGACGTCGAGCCGCTCTTCGCGCTGCGAGCCGCCAATAATTTCGCCAATGCGCGGGGCCAGTACGTCCATGGCACGCACCGTTTTGCCATCATCACTCAGGCGCATGTAGAAGGCTTTAATCTCAGTCGGATAATCGGTGACGATCAGAGGCTTTTTGAATAACTCTTCGGCTAAGTAGCGCTCATGTTCAGATTGCAGGTCTAGCCCCCACGATACCGGGTACTCGAAGCGGCGATCGGCTTTTTCCAGTAAGGCGATCGCCTCGGTGTAGGTAATCCGCCCAAACTCGCTGTTGATGATGTTTTCAGCGGTTTCGAGCACGGTCTTTTCAATCCGCTCATTGAAGAATGCCATGTCGTCTGGGCAAGTTTCTAACACATGCTTGAACACATATTTCAAAAACGCTTCCGCCAGCTCCATGTTGCCTTCTAGCGCACAAAACGCCATTTCTGGCTCCACCATCCAAAATTCGGCTAAGTGGCGAGAGGTATTGGAATTTTCGGCGCGAAAGGTGGGACCAAAGGTGTAAACGTTGGTGAAGGCCATGGCCATAATTTCGGCTTCCAGCTGCCCACTCACGGTGAGATAGGCGTGCTTGCCAAAAAAATCTTGCTCAAAATCTACTGCACCCGCAGCGGTTTTGGGCGGGTTTTTCAAATCTAGCCCGGTGACGGTGAACAGTTCGCCTGCGCCCTCACAGTCGCTGGCAGTAATGATGGGCGTGTGCACCCACAAAAAGCCCCGCGCTTGAAAGAAGCTGTGGATCGCTTGAGCGGTGGCATTGCGGACTCGAAACACCGCACCCAGCGTGTTGGTACGCGATCGCAAATGCCCAATGGTGCGCAAGAACTCGAAGGAGTGGCGTTTTTTCTGCAATGGGTAGGTTTCTGGATTCGCCTCTCCATGCACCAGCACCGACGCGGCCTTTAACTCAATCCGCTGCCCTTTGCCCAACGAAGGCACCAAAACTCCTGCAACTTCAACAGACGCACCCGTGTTCAGGCGGGCGATCGCCTCAGCATATCCCGGCACCGTCTGGGTGACAACGACCTGCAAACCTGCCATCGACGAGCCATCATTGACTTCAATAAACGTAAATTCTTTTTGTTCGCGTTTAGTCCGAACCCAGCCCTGAATCGTGGTGGTTTCGTCTGGCTGGCCAGTTTTAAGCAGGTCGGCAATGCGGCGGGTGGTCATGGAGTGACGAAGTGAAGGAGCAAAAATAAACCTTGGCAGGGTGTAAAAGAGTGAACGCGCTCAGCGGCACTACTCGATTACATCACCCTTCATTAAAATAACGGTTCTAGGCCAATTCAACACCCCTCCACCACGCCAGGACACCTAAAACACCACTTCGAGTGCATGGGTCTCTCTGAGTGTATGGTCTGAGCTAAATGCCGTACCACTGCTTCAAATACTGGCGCAAGGTGGCTTGAACGGTGGCAAATACCTCCTCTTCGGTGCGATTGGCGTCAATCTGCACAACCCGGTGTGGGTTCGTCTTAGCAATTACCCCAAACCCATACTGGACACGCTGATGAAACTCCAACGCATTTTGCTCCATGCGATCGGCAACTCCTCGGCGATGGGTACGGCTTAGGCCAATGCTGGCATCTACGTCGAGCCATAGGGTCAAGTCACTTTGCAAGCCAGCTGTGGACATTTGATTTAGTTGGTCGATTAAATCAAGGCTAAAGCCCCGGCCATAGCCTTGATAGGCCACCGTGGAATCTGTATAGCGATCGCACAAAATCAGTGTCCCTTTCGCCAGCTCTGGCTTTAGCATGCCTTCCACATGCTGTGCTCGGTCGGCAGCATAGAGTAACAGTTCGGTTCGATCTTGCATCGGTTCGGGCAGGGTCGGATCGAGTAATAGTTGGCGAATACCCTGACCTAGCTCCGTCCCGCCCGGTTCACGGGTCGCCAGAATAGACGGTGGCGATGCGGATGCGGCGGACGGCACCCACCAGTCGCCTTGCATTAACCAATCATGCGATCGCTTCATCTGTGTGGTTTTGCCACAGCCCTCTACCCCCTCAAACACGACTAACCAGCCACGAGGAAAGGCTATTTTGTTGCTCATGGTGCTTGTTGTTAAGAATTTACTTAAGAATTATGAGTTAAACATACCTATTTCTGGCTGACCAACCTAGATCAGGAAACCAGCAAATCAGACTCAGCAATCAAGAATTTTACCCTCCGGCTCAAAATTATCCTTAAAATTAGCACCACGGTATTATTAGCAACAACAAATACAATTAAAATAACTTATGGGGCGAATAATAGATTAACCGACTTCATATTAGCGATCGCAGATTTAGGCGTCGGGCGATTAAGCATAATCAATTACAGATAACGTAGCACCACTAGCTGAGGTCAATCGACCCTGGCTAAAACCAAAGATCAACTCCACCATTTTTTCGTCCATCATTTTTCTGTAAATGTTAGAGGATGTTTTAAAAGTGGTCGGCTGTACCTTTAGTCACCGAGAGATCCCCCCTAACCCCCCTTAAAAAGGGGGGAACCGGACTCAAAGTCCCCCTTTTTAAGGGGGATTTAGGGGGATCGAGGTCGTTTTGATACCAGCAATTGAACTTTTCAAACATCCTCTTAGCCAGACAGCAGCACTTTTGGAGTGATTGTTACAGCGAGTGATCGAGTTACTGGTCTCGGTTGACGGCGATAAACTGCAATATCGAAAGGAATGATTAAGACGTAAGGTGCGTTATTGAGGCAATTGCATCAAATTCGTCAAATTCTATTGTCATAAATGCGTCCGAGGGATTAGGCCGCTGAG
>CASBQX010000179.1 GCA_949127925.1 Synechococcales cyanobacterium PMM_0002 | reverse complement strand
GACTTCATGAAACGGTAAACATTCTCGCCGCAGACCAGATGCACCGGGTGTCACTTCTGCTCTGGTCATGGTTAAAATCCTGCTTGAAGGAACAACGCCGAACTATGGAGCCGAACTATCGATAGGAAGTGCATGCCTAACTACGTTCGATTTTATACCTAACAGTTAGCGCGGATTGCTTAGGCGGACTGTTTATTCTGGACTTCTTGGCGTTTATTCAAGACGTTTATTCAAGAGCCAGAATATCACCGCAATAGGCGATCGCCATTGGAGAACGGTAGCCATCGGGCGTCCAGAGAATCGGGAAAAAGCTTTCGTCCATTGCGTCGTCTCCTAATCGACGGTAACGGCTAAAAATGTAGCCCACTCCCACCTCGGGGGGCTGAAAGCGAGCCGCCTGCGGCACTGTGCTGATGGCAATACTGCGGCGGGTTTGCTCGGTGCAGTTGCGCCCTGAGCCGTGCCACAGGTCGCCATGCAGAAAAACGCAGCCGCCTGCGGGCAGGGCGATCGCCTCCACTTCTACCTGGGTGGGTTCCACCCCCGCCTGTTGTGCGGCCTCCCACAGCGGTTGGCGGTAGTCGTAGTCGGGCGCATGGACAAACTTAAAGGTGTCAGCGCACTGCCAGCGATGGGAACCGGGCACTACCTCTAGCGTCCCCATGTCTGGGGTGATGTCATTCAGGGCAATCCAGCAGGTGATCACCGTGGCTGGATCAATGCAGCTGACATAGGTATTGTTGCGATGAAAGGCAACTTCTGGCGCGTTTGGTGGTTTTAGCCAGCAGCTATCCATTGCAAATCGAGCACCCGACCAGCCGCCGAGTTGGGCATTGAGCCGCGCAATTTCGGCAGAAAAGGAAAGACTGGCAACGGTGCGATCGCAGCGCCACATCCCGGCCATTTGCCGCGTTGCATTGGGTTGGCTCAAGCCCGGTCGCCCGTGCCATTCGTCGGGGTAGATGCCCGTTTCAAACCGGGTAGCAAACAGCGGATCGAGGCGATCGTCTACGGTTGTCACCACCTCTGGCGGCAAGAGTGCATCGACTACCAAGAATCCCTGTTGCTGAAACTGCTGAATTTGAGCCGAGCTAAACTGCATGGGCAGATAGCTAGAACGACTGGTGATCATGGCATTGGTCACAGCATTACCTCACCAGTGCGACGGCCTGAGCCGCAACAGCTTGAGCCGCACTATCTTGGCAATAGTCTGTCAGAAATGGCGTCCGATAGCCATTTTGCTGCCAAACAATCGGGAAAAAGCTTTCATCCATCGCATCATCGCCAAACCGCTTGTAGCGCCCTGGCAAATAGCCGCCTTCCACATAGGCTCCAGCCGGCTTAAACTGCGCCCCAGCCGGAATGTGAGTAATGACTAAACTCCGACGGACAAAATCGGGGCGCAAATTCTTCCCCGACCCATGCCACATATGCCCATGATGAAACGCCACATCTCCGGGCTGCACCGTCAGTTGCAGCACTTCTGGCTGATCTACCCCTGCCCGTTTTGCAGCTTGTTCCATTTCCCAGCGATAGCTCTTAGTGGGCGCATGAAACTCAGGCACCGCTTGCGATCGCACCCACCGATGCGATCCCTTAACATATTCAATTGTGCTAGCTCCCGGCATGGCCGCACTGAGCGCAATCCAGCAAACAATCAAATGCTGCGGCGTGTGATAGAAACAGTACATCGAATCTTGATGGTGCGTGGTTTCAGATGCGCCGCAGGGCTTCATCCACAGGCTGTCGGAAAGCACACGGGTGCCGTCCCAGCCGCCCAACGTAGCGCTAATTTCGCCAATTTGGGCAGAGAAGACCAGCGCGGCCAAGTGGCGATCGCTCCTCCACGCATTGCTCATTTGCCCCGACGCACCGGGCAAACCCAAACGCGGGTTCCAGTACCACTCATCAGGGTAGACGCCCGTCTCAAACTCGCCATTAAACAGCGATGCTACCCGGTCGGCGATCGGCTCTACCTGCTCGGGAGCCAGCAGGTTTTTGATAACCAAAAAGCCATCGTCCTCAAACTGTTCAATTTGTTCTGGGGTTAAAAGTGCCATAGCGGGGGGAGGGACAGTTAGGTGGGAAATGCAGTGAGCCTCTGAGCGGTGAAACTCGCAATCGGTTTAGCCCCAAATGGTATGGAATCGTACCATTTGTTCTAGTGCTTACGGTATGATTTCTTCGGTTGCCGTGTAGTAGCTGTTAATACAAAAATTTGTAGGGGAGCGTTATGAATTCAGCCGCGAACATCTTGGTGATTCGCCACGAGACCTGCACCAGTTTGGGGCTGTTGGGGCACATTGCCCAGATGCAGTCTTGCCAGGTGGAATATCTTGATCCGTTTCTGGGGATGAGCTTGACCAGCCCAATCTCCACCTATTCGCACATCGTGATTTTGGGTGGTGGTGTTAGCGCCTACGAAGACGATCGCTACTCCTTTTTGCGCGACGAATTTCGGCTGGTCGAGGAGGCGATCGCCCACCACATCCCAATTGTGGGCGTTTGTTTGGGTTCGCAAATTTTGGCCAAAGTGCTAGGAGCCAACGTCTACCGGGGTGAAGCCGGACGCGAGGCCGGATGGTGTCAGGTGAATTTAACGGCAGCGGCCAGCACCGATCCGGTACTGCACATTTTTCCGGCTCAGTTTCGAGTATTTCAATCGCATCAAGACACGTTCGATATCCCAGCTACGGCGGTGCGGTTAGCGGCAAGTGACCAGTATCCCAATCAAGCCTTTCGCTATGGCGATCGCGTTTGGGCGCTGCAATTTCACCTAGAGTTTGATCAACATGTGCTGATGGACTGCTCGGCGTTGATTGAGCAAGAGCTACGCGAGAGCAATATTCAAGACACCACCGTGGAGCAACTGTTAGCGGAGGCCATCCACCATTCACCCGCCGTCGCCCCCATCGCCAACCAGTTTATGCAAGAATTCCTTCAGCTTCAGGCACCAGTTGCCCTGTCCTAATCCGGTGATGCGCTGATTTTTGCTCATTGAATCGGTAGCCCAGATCCCCGACTTCTTGAAGAAGTCGGGGATCTTTTGCCGCCTAACTTACGGGCGCTGTCTGCGTCGCGTCAAGATGCTCACCACTTCACCTGGATTGGCACCGGGCAACTTGCTGCTCCAATCCTTAGTGTTGGCAAAGCCGCGCCCATGCAGGTCGTGAATGGTTTCGGTGACCCAGGTAGAGCTACTAATTAGCAAGATCCGCATCTGCTCTTGGCCGGGTGCTAAAGGGCGGAAATAGAGCGGCAAAATCAGCGGCAGTGGGCGGATTTCACCCTCATTTTCACTCTCCCCATCCGTCAAAAAGCTGTGGGCAATCGGTGGATTAAACATCTCAATCATCGGGGTTCTCCTGCATTTTGGCGTAGAAGGAAACCCCAAAAACCTAGCCACCCCGTTTCCATAGGAAAGTAGGGTGGCTAGAGAATGCTATCATTCCCAATTAGCCTCCATACTGCTCGCACAGGTGGGG
>CASBQX010000178.1 GCA_949127925.1 Synechococcales cyanobacterium PMM_0002 | reverse complement strand
GAGAAGTGAGTACTGCATCGAATTTTAGCGCCAGAGTTATGTGCCCGATTGTAACTGGCTCCGGGCTTAAAATATAGATTGTCAATGTAGAACTAGAGTGCTTTAGTGATGATGACCACTAAAGGTACGTTAGGAATTAGTTCATGGCAGGTATTGTCGATAATCGGGCACAAGTTCGCCAGGTTTTAATGATCACCTTATTGCTCAACCTGTTTGTCATGGGGTTGAAGGTAACTGTGGGCCTGTGGACCGGATCATTAAGCCTCTTAGCAGATGCCCTCCACAGCGTGACCGACAGCGCCAATAATATTTTGGGCTTGGTGGCCAGTCAATTTTCGTCGCCCGAACCCGATCGCGATCATCCCTATGGTCATCAGAAGTTTGAAGCCGTTGGAGCGCTTGGCATTAGCGCTTTTTTGGGCATCGCTTGTTTCGAGATTTTGCAAGGTGCGATTAATCGAATTCTTTATGGTGGCCAGCCCGTTAAGATTGTTGGCAGGGAACTGTGGCTGCTGCTGATTGTCTTGGGCGTCAATATTTTTGTGGCTTTTTATGAACGCCATGTGGGTCAAACGGTAGGTAGCCCGATTTTGATTGCCGATGCCAAACACACCATGAGCGATGTTTGGGTGACGATTAGTGTAATGGCAGGGCTAATCGGCATCTGGGCGTTAGGGGTGCAGTGGCTAGACGTGGCCTTGGCGTTTCCGGTAGCGATCCTCGTGTTTTTTAGCGGCTGGTCGGTATTGCGGGAAAATTTACCCTGGCTAGTCGATGAGATGGCGATCGCTCCCGAGGCTATCCATGGCATTGTGATGCAGGTGCCGGGAGTGGTCAACTGCCATCAGATTGCTTCTAGGGGCGTAATTGGGCGACAGGTATTCATCGAAATGCATCTAGTTGTAGACGCAATCGAAGTCGAAACAGCCCACCAAATTACAGAAACCGTGGAGGAAGCGCTAGAAACCCAATTTAGCCCGGTGCGCATCAACATTCACGTTGAACCGTCTACCTATGAATCTGACCAAATTACCTATGAGCCAGAGCATGGCCAATAAGGTCTCAAAGAACTGATAAAAAGAGCACAAACGTTTGTAGGAAGAAGTGTCCAAGCCACTTCTCCCTACAAACGTTTGAAAATTTATTTATTTGCAATTCTTAAGCTGGAAGGCTCTTACCCTGGAGGTAAAGCGGGAGAGGGTGGCGTCACCGGAGCCGGGGAAACAGCCGGAGAGGGCAGCGCGGTTGGAAAATCGGGTGTCACCGTCAACCATTTGGCACTTAGAACAATCGTCAGCCCAATAAACAAAATGGTCAAAATCCAGGTGACCCGGTTCAAGGTCTGCTCAGCACTTTTGGTGCTGGTAAACAGTTGAGCCTGCCCGCTCAAACCGCCCAAGCCATCCCCCTTGGGGCTGTGCAGCAGCACCAAAATGATTAAACCAACAGCAGAAACGGTCCAAAGGACCTGAACGACGGTTTCAGGGGTCATAGGGTTGGAAAAAAAGTAAAGAATAGACGGTGCGTCGTCTATTGCTCATTTTACCCTTACAGAGACACGCGCACGGGAGTACGGTTCGTCCGCACGTCAAACCCAACCGATTCAATCAGCGATCGCCCACTCATTTCTACGGGTTGCGGCAGTTTGAGGATCTCTAAAATAGTGGGAGCAATATCTGCTAAACAACCGCCTTCTCGAAGCACCACGTCCGTACCGTGGCCAGGAATTTTGCGACCTTCGCCTTCTACCACAATGAAAGGGACTGGATTAGTGGTGTGTGCGGTCCAGGGTTTTCGATCTTCGTCCAGCATGACTTCCGCATTACCGTGATCAGCTGTAATTAAAGCTGTTCCCCCCATCTTGCCAATGCCTGTTAGCAACCGCCCTAGGCAGGCATCCACGGTTTCAACTGCCTGAATCGCCGCGTCCATCTTGCCCGTATGACCCACCATGTCGGGGTTGGCATAGTTGATCACAACCAGCGAGTAAATGCCCTTTTCCACAGCAGCGATCGCCCCATCGGTCACCTGATTAGCCGACATTGTCGGGGCACAATCGTAGGTAGACACAGCCGGACTAGGCACCATCTGCCGATCTTCACCCGGCAAGGGGTCTTCAATGCCACCGTTAAAGAAATACGTGACATGGGCGTATTTCTCCGTCTCAGCCGTCCGGAACTGGCGCAGTTTGTGGTGGGCAATGACCTCACCCAAAATGTTAGTCAGGTCTTGGGGGGCAAAGGCCACCAGTATCGGCAGATGGGAATCGTATTGGGTGAACGTGACAAAATTGAGCGGCGTAATTTGGTCGCGCTCAAAGCCGTCAAAATTGGGATCAACAAATGCTTGCGTTAACTGCCGCGCGCGATCGGGACGGAAGTTAAAGAAAATCACCCCATCTCCAGCCACCACCGCCCCTGGAGCAACTCGCGTAGGACGAGCAAATTCGTCACTGAGATTCTCTGCATAGGAATCTTTCAACACCTGCAAGGCAGAGCGCCCGTCGCCATCACCGTCCTGGGTCATCAGGTCATAGGCTTGCTGCGTCCGCTCCCAGCGGTGATCTCGATCCATCGTGTAGTAACGGCCACTGAGGGTGACAATTCGCCCAACGCCTGCTTGATCAACATAGTCTTGAATTTTTTGGATAGCGGCTAGTCCGTCCGTGGGCTTGGTGTCGCGGCCATCGGTGACGGCATGGATGCAAACATCTGCAATGTTTTGCTCTTTAGCTAGGTCAATCAGCCCAAACAAATGGCTCAAGTGAGAATGCACGCCGCCATTAGAACAAAGACCCACCAAGTGGAGCTTGCCCTGACTTTGGCGAACCGCATCACAAATTTTGAGCAACGCCGGATTACTCAGCAGTGTTCTGTCTTCTACCGCATCGCTGATGCGCACTAGTTCTTGGGGCACGACTCGGCCTGCACCAATATTTAGATGCCCGACTTCTGAGTTACCCATTTGCCCCTCAGGTAGGCCGACGCTCTTACCCGAAGCTTGCAGCAACGTTCTCGGGTAAGCTGCCCACAAGCTATCCATAATCGGGGTATTGGCAGAGGCGATCGCGTTGCCATCGGAGGCGGCACGATATCCCCACCCGTCTAAAATGACCAAAACTACTGGAGAAATTGGCGCTTGCACCATATGGATAGCCCTAAACAACCGCATGAACTGACTATTTTCTCAGCAATAGTACCATTCAAACTTTAATTATCACGGATTCAATCGGAGAAAATCAGTGGGCATAGGGCGTTATCCGTCGAGAACATGCCCCCTCCACCGCACCTCCCCCGATGATTAACCTTCCCCACCCTTCTTAGATTTTGCTTTTTGCTTTTGCTTGGACTGCTTAGCCACAGACTTAGCCGTTTTTTCAGCGGCGATCGCCTCCAACTGAGATTTCTCTTTTTCTTCAGCAACTTTATCTAAGTAATAGTGATAGTCGCCCTGGTACAGCACCAGTTCACCGTCGCGAATTTCGACAATCTTGGTAGCAACTTGGGAAATAAAGTAGCGATCGTGCGAGACCACGATCAAGGTGCCATCATAATTTTGGATGGCTTCTTCTAGCATTTCCTTGGCAGGGATGTCGAGGTGATTGGTCGGCTCGTCCAAAATTAGTAGGTTGGCAGGACGCAGCAGCATTTTTGCTAGGGCTAAACGGGCTTTTTCACCCCCGCTGAGCGCACCTACTTTCTTGAAAACAGTATCTTTAGTAAACAAAAACCGACCAAGTAGCGTGCGAACTTCCTCATTGCTCCAGTCGGGCACTTCGTCATGGATAGTTTCGATAACTGTTTTGTTCAGATCTAGTGCTTCAGCCTGGTTCTGTTCAAAATAGCTAGGGGTGACGTTGTGATCCCCGATCGTGATGCTGCCCTCGGTGGGCTGTTCAGTGCCGTTAATCAGATGCAGCAGGGTAGATTTGCCCGCGCCATTGGGACCTAAAAAGGCAATGCGATCGCCCCGCTCAATCAGCAAATTGGTGCCTAAAAACAAAATTTTGTCTTCATAGGCGTGGGTCAGGTCTTTGATGATTACCACTTCTCGCCCGCTGCGGGGTGCAGGTGGAAAGCGGAAGTGCAGCGTCCGCAGGCTGTCAACTGGGGCATCAATTCGCTCAATTTTGTCGAGCTGCTTCTCCCGGCTCTTAGCCTGGGTGCTGCGGGTGGCGCTGGCGCGGAACCGTTCTACAAATGCCTGCTGTTTTTCTAATTCTTTTTGCTGCCGCTCATAGGCGCTCAGCTGAGCCATCTGGGCTTCTTCTTTTTGCTCTAAGTACGAGCTGTAGTTACCCAGGTAGGTGCTAGAGACGCCACGCTCTGTTTCCACAATTTGGGTACAGAGCCGATCGAGAAATTCTCGGTCATGGGAGACAATCACCATGGGCGTGCTCAGCCCTCTTAGATAAGTCTCTAGCCATTCAATAGTCTCTAGGTCGAGATGGTTGGTCGGCTCGTCCAACAGCAGCAAGTCGGGGGCTTGCAGCAAAATTTTGCCCAAGCTCATTCGCATTTGCCAGCCGCCGCTGTAGGAGCTGACTAGGCGATCGCCCGCATCGATATCAAACCCCAGTTCGGGCAAAATCTTCTCAATTCGCGATTCTAACCCGTAGCCATCTAGCCCCTCAAACTGCCGCTGATAGCGATCGAGCTGGTGAATTAGCTGATCTAACTGTTGGGGATCAGCCGTTTGCATCTCGTGCTGCACCTGCATTAACGACTCGTGTACCTGGTTAGCTTCCGCAAACGCACGCCAAAACTCTTCTCGCACCGTGCGGCATAGATCGACCTCAAATTCTTGAGTCAAATAGGCAATGTGTAAGCTAGACGGGCGAATTACTTCTCCAGTCGTCGGCTCCATTTCCCCGGCAATAATCTTCAGCTGAGTCGATTTTCCGGCTCCGTTTACCCCCACCAACCCGACGCGATCGCCCGGTTTCACCTCCCAGTTAATGTCTTTCAACACCTCACCTGTCGGGTAAATCTTGCTGATATGTTCCAGGCGTAGCATTGAATCTCCAGAGGGATAAAGGATGGGGATCAGTGAGGACGGACGAATCGTTTAATTTTGCGGCTTTAATTTTGCAGCTGTGGCTGGCGCAGCAGTGACTGGCGCAGCGGTGACTGGCGCTGAAATCTTTCGTTAACAGCTTTGTTTAAAACCTTTACATATTGTAAACGCTCCCCTTGGAGAACGATGGCCTAATCCAACTCAACAGACAAAACACGCCCACTCTGCGAACACAATCAGTGACTGCACAAAGCGGGTCGATTTAACCATTCGGTTGGAAACTACTTGGCACGCTTGGCAGTTTTCTTCGCTTTAGTGGATGCCTTGGTTGCTTCAGCCCCATTTACTTCAGCAGGTTCAGCCCCGTTGGCTGTCGCCGATGCAGTCGGCACAATCACCGCCGCTTGCAGATGGGCTTCCAAAAACCACAGCCGCTTGTCAATGGCGCGCGAAATTTCTGTGTAGAGATCAGCGGTGTCGGCATCCTCTAAATCGTCTGTGCTGGTAATCCCTTCGCGTAGCAGTTTGCCGTAAGCCGCAAAGCGATCGGCCAGAGCCGTGACATGGTCTTTCCCATCCAAAATAGTGAGAGGATATTCCGGCAGGCTCGATTGGCTAGCGGCAATGCGAGCAGTGCCCAACGCCGTACCACCCAACGCGGTCACCCGCTCAGCCACCATGTCTATGTAGTCTTCTAGTTCCGATGCCATTTCATCAAACAGTTCATGGAGTTGGTAAAAATCCATGCCCTTGACGTTCCAATGGGCCTGTTTTACCTGAGTTTTTAGGTCTAAGGTGCAGGCCAACGTGGCATTTAGCGTATCAATGATGTGAACCCGAACGTCTAGAGGTAGATCGATGCGGGTAGAGTGAAGGAGTTGGTTGCGACCATTGCTGCCCATATGGTTTTGTCCTAGATAGGGGTTCAAAGATTCAAGATACCCCAAAACCCAAAACTTGAGTTGCCCTGATCAGCGTCAGGATTAGCTAAGCTAACGAATTCCAGGCGTGTGCCACAATATCGCTCAGCCAGAGCCGCACAGAGCGGTTAAGAATAGCATCGTCGGCCATGACTTCAGCCGTTACCTCTTCTAGCGATTGTCCCCGAGAGCGAGCCACACGAACTACCCCGGCGATCGCTGTCGCCACCAGTTCCTCATCCACTGGCTGCTGACGAAGTGCCAAGATTTCTTGAGGGTTGTTGGGGATGGGATAATTCATGGCAGGACGGAAACAAACGTGAGAAGAACGGCGGATACTTAGAAGAGAACTGCATATGCAAAAGATGAGAAGCCTGTAAAATTTCTTAAGCAATTCTGAATGCATTGGTGAAGTTTAACGCACTTTCAAATCTTGTCAACTCTGTATTTTTGGGGACTCGCGGGGTTAAACACGCTAGATGAGAGAAATTCTTTACTTAGAGGTACCTACTCCTGATATTGATGCTGTTCGCACCTGGTTGCAGCATCAGTTTCAGGTTCCAGCTGGCACAAAACAGGCTACGCCGGATGGGTTTTTATTAAAAATGGCTGTAGCCGACGTAACGGTGGAGCCAGAGAGTGCGACCCTATCCGTCTTTACCTGGTCAGTGCAGCGCACCACTTATCTCAAGGTATTTAGGTGGGCTAGCGCTGCTGTGTCACCCCCCATTGCCGCTCAAGACGCCAAGTTTGTGCAGCAGTTGACCAGTCAAGTACAGGCTGCGTTCCCCAACCGCTACCCCGAGCCACCCGTCATCGATCTGGCGCAGCAAACGATTTTCGAAGCGTTGGCACCCACGCATCCTCTCACCGTCAAATATTTTCAGCGCATTCCCAACGGGGAATATGACCTGACGCGGGTCTACTGGTGGGAACAGCGCTGGCGCGAAGGGGTACGCAATCCTAAGACCCCTCGTCAAGTAATTTTTACCGGTCAAGAGTCTCCGCTGCATGGATTAGAAGACGCCCCTCAGCTATCTGAGCGCGCCTACGATCTCATCTATATTGGTGGGGCACTGGGGGTGATCCATGCGGCCGTGATGGCTCGGCTGGGGTATCGCGTTTTGCTGGTGGAGCGATTACCGTTTGGCCGCATGAACCGTGAATGGAACATTTCGCGCGATGAATTTCAAAGCTTAATTGATTTAGGGCTATTTAGCCCAGCCGACTTTGAGAGTGTGGTGGCACGCGAATATATAGACGGATTTCATAAGTTTTTTGATGCCAACAACCCGCCTCAGGCTAAAGCGCCAATTTTACATACACCCACTGTCCTAAATGTCTGTATTGACGCGGAGAAGCTCCTGCGCTTTTGTGGCGATACCTTGCGAGCGGCGGGCGGCGAAATTTGGGATGAGACAGAATTTGTTCGTGCCGATATTGGGGGACAGAGTGTCACCATGCAGGCGACTCACCTGCCCACTCAAATACCTCGGAGAGCCACCGCGCGGCTTTTGGTAGACGCCATGGGTACGGCTTCACCGATCGCTTGGCAATTGAATGGAGGGCGCGCCTTCGACAGCGTTTGCCCGACGGTGGGAGCCGTAATTGAGCGGGGATTTGAACCGGGCGTCTGGGATACCGACTATGGGGATGTGCTCAATAGCCACGGCGACATTTCGCGGGGTCGTCAGCTAATTTGGGAACTGTTTCCAGGTCGCGATCAAGAACTAACGTTTTATCTCTTTCACTATCACCAGGTAAATGCTGAAAACCCTGGGTCGTTGCTGGAAATGTATGAAGATTTTTTCACCATCTTGCCCGAGTACCGCCGCTGTGACATGGACAAATTGGTCTGGCGTAAGGCGACATTTGGCTATATTCCGGGGCACTTCAGCGTGGATGGAGGCGATCGCCATATTGCCCTCGATCGGCTGATTGCAATTGGCGATGCCGCGTCCTTGCAGTCTCCCTTGGTGTTCACAGGGTTTGGTTCATTGGTGCGCAATCTGCCGCGCCTCACCGATTTGCTGCACACAGCGCTGCGCCACGATTTGCTGAAAGCCCGCCACCTAGAGCAAATTCGCGCTTACCAGAGCAATGTTGCGGTCACCTGGCTGTTTTCCAAAGGCATGATGGTGCCCACGGGTCGCTTCATCGCCCCCGAGCGGGTGAACTCTATGCTAAACACCTTCTTTGGCATTTTGGCAAGTGAAACCCCAGAGGTGGCCGATCGGTTTGTTAAAGACCGAGCGGGCTGGCTTCCCTTCAACCGCATGGCGCTGAAGGCGGCTTGGTACAACCCCTCCCTACTGCTGTGGATTTGGGATTTGGCCGGCCCTCGCGACTTAGTCCGCTGGATGGGCAGCTACGTCAACTTTACGGTGGCAGCTTGCTTAAGCTGGCTATTTCAATGGCTGCCAGGGTTTGCCTGTCGCGTTCAGCCATGGCTAGAACCGCGCCATCCGGCACTGTGGTTTTGGCTATTGGCCCGCAGCTATGCGCTCACCTATGGGGTCGGTCGCCCAATGGCGAAACCGGGGAGTTTAGGGCGATCGCCCGTCGAACCTGATGCCGTCACCCTGGCTCATCCGCCGCTAACGTTTCCCAAAGGCGTCGCCCAAAACGCGGATAAATTCCAGGGGTAGCCCGTCAAGATCCGCAATAAAGGCCACTTCGTAGACGCGATCGCCGATGATTTGCTGGGTTGGCTCCAGCAATACGGTCAAAGGCTGGGCGGGTTCTAGGTCTGCCAATCGAGACCGTAACTCGCCTAGCCAATCTGGCAAACTCACTGCCGCCGCCGTCAGGTCAAACGATAGGTGGTAGTACCCGGTGTAGTGCTCGTCGCCAAAGGCATCGGCGGCGGGGCGAGGTTGCGGCACCTGTAACAGCTCAATCCGTCCGTTCAAGCCCTCCATCCAGCAGCCCAGCGTGATCCCCGCCGTAAAGCGCTCACAGACCACGAACCCTAGATGCTCATAGAAGGCGATCGCCCTAAAAATATCCGCCGTGCGAATTGAAGCGTGGTGCATGGATTTTGCATCAACTCTATTCAAACAGCCGGAAATAGGGATAACGAACTGGCGCACCCGGTTCCTTTTCTAAATCAAAATTGATCACATCCCAACAGGGTTCATCTTTGGGATCAGGGCTAAACTCAACAGGCAACCCATACAGCCGGGGGCGTGATGAATCTGCCTGTCCCCGCCACTGGGTGCTGCGTTCTAAATACGTGCTAATTAAGTCCTGATACCGCAGCGCAATAATCACGCGGGTAGCACGATAGCCTTGGGTATAGAGCCGATCGAGGGCTTCGTGAATCTCGAAGCGAATGCCATCCGGGTGAGTATGTTGGCGGAACCACTCATCATTCCATAGCCGCCAATGCCGCCCCGATTGCAGGTGAACCAGTTCACTGGTTTTGGGGTCGGATTCGAATGCCCCATGACGCTGGCATAAATAGGTATCAGTCAGCGTCAGGGCGGCGATCGCTTGACGACAGTGCGGGCACTGAATCTCAGGGCCGAAGATCGGATACTGTAGGGCTAGGTTCATCATGAAGTCGCTACCAGCGTAGTTTCCATGTACCATGGGCGGTGGCTCTATTATAGACTTTTGGACATGCTTGCTCTCACGCCAATTCTAAGAGCATTCTGCCGGAAGAGGTTGGTTTAAAAGTTGATGTTTTGCGGGCAAAATGTCCGAGAAATCATCAGCCGTTCACGATATTTTCTCAACATCCTCCCAAGATAAAATCAGGGCAACATCAGCCTAGGCACTGTTAAGGAGTGGTTCACGTTGTCTACATCTTCGACCCCTGCGACTCCCTCAACCGGATTCCCCGTCCTCGGCTGGTCAACACCTGATTTGTCAGCTGCCGCTTTTGTCGCCCCTGGAGCTACCGTAATTGGACACGTTGAGCTGGCACCAGGGGCTAGCATTTGGTATGGCGCTGTGGTTCGAGGCGATGTAGAACGGATTGTGATTGGGCAAAGCACCAACGTTCAAGACGGCGCAATCTTACATGGTGACCCTGGCAAACCCACCGTACTAGAAGCATATGTCACAGTGGGACACCGGGCTGTTATTCATAGTGCTCATGTAGAGCAAGGCTGTCTGATTGGGATTGGGGCGATTGTGCTAGACGGGGTGCGGATTGGAGCTGGAAGCATCGTGGGAGCCGGAGCTGTTGTGACTAAGGATGTCCCGGTGCGATCGCTGGTTTTGGGGATTCCGGCTAAAGTTGTGCGTCAGCTGTCTGAAGCAGAAGCCGCCGACTTAATCGACCATGCCAAAAAATATGAGCAGCTGGCGTTGATCCATGCAGGCAAGAATACTGAATCAGGATCATCCATTACCCCCTAGCAAATTGAGGCTGTTAGCGGCAGAATAGTAATTAAAGATGAGAGTATTTCACAAATCTTTAGAGGAGGATATCAATATGGATTGGCGTATTTTGATCGTGCTGTCACCGCTGCTCTTAGCGGGTGGTTGGGCCATCTACAACATTGGGCAACTGGCACTGAAACAAGCAAAGACGTTTTTAACTAAGTAACGTCTGGAGCTAAACCAAGTCCATGTTGAGAACTGTAGTTTTAGCCCTCACCCCCAGCCCCTCTCCCAAAGGGCGAGGGGAGCCGGAAAAGCTTTCAAAGTCCCTCTCCCCAGGGCTACCGTGTACACACATCTCGGACAAGGTATCAACGTACTGCGAGATCCCCCTAAATCCCCCTTAAAAAAGGGGGACTTTGAATCCGGCTCCCCCTTTTTTAAGGGGGTTGGGGGGATCAAACCCAGTTGAGGCTAGATGATCAGAAGACTTGTGTGTACACGGTAGCCCCAGGGAGAGGACTTAAAGCCTTCGGCATACATGAAAAGGGTGAGGGAAACTCTGGGTTTTAAGTTAGACGAGGTTTAAGTAAAGTCTGGCTCTGTTAGACTCCACACAATAAGCAAAAAGCGCAACTTATCTGTTGAGATAGGTTGCGCTTTTTGCTGTCACTGATTAAGACTCAAGCCCGTTAGCGAGCAGAGACGGCCTGAACTTGCCCCATGACCTCTAGGCTGACCGGTGCGACTCCACTCCGGGTGAGTCCAATCACCTGAGCAGCTCCTGCTGATAGGTCGATCACGCGCCCTCGCGAAAAAGGGCCGCGATCGTTAATTCGCACGACCACAGCGCGCCCGTTGTTCAAATTAGTTACCCGCACCTGGGTGCCAAAGGGTAATGAGCGATGCGCCGCCGTTAGGCTGTGCTGGTTAAACACTTCACCGCTGGCACTGCGGTTACCGTGGAATCCAGGGCCATACCACGAAGCCATTCCCGATACCCGAATCTGAACCGCACCCACAGACACCTGGATACTAGGTCGAGGCCGACCCTGAATCTCCTGCAACGGTGGAGCACCGCCCATGAGGCGACGCAGCCGATTGGTAGCTTGCAGGGCATCTTCTGCAAAGTTGCGGGTCGTGTTAGGCAATACTGTATCGGCGTTGATTGCGACCAGATCTTGTCCGCCAGCTTGAATAATGAACTGCTCTTGCGCTGCATCCCAGCGAACCGTGATGGTTTCAGGGTCTACTCCGTCGCGGTTCAATTGATTGATCCGAGCCGCGATCGCCAATGCCCGTTCAACCGGGTCAGACGCTCCAGCGCTATTGCGGGCCGCATCGAGTCGAGTGGTTGTGGCAATCGCACTAGCTGGAGATAGATCTAGGTTTAAATCTGGGTTGGACTCATCGGGAGGAGTAGGAAGCTTCACTCCTGATGTGGCGCTGGGGCTGTAGGAAGCGGGCTGCAAAGAGCCAGGTGGTGTCACCGCTCTCGGGGTAACAGATGTCCTAGATTCTGTCTGGGAACCACCCAGAAGTGTCAGAACGGGGATGCTGCGAACGTGGATAGTGGCTGCGTTTCGTCCTCTTACCACATGAGGATAGATGTTAACAATGGTTTCGGTGGCTGCTTGCGCCTCTGTTTGGGATTGATATTCTCCCACTTTTCTAACGTTGCTTAGGGTTGCAAGCGCAGAATCCGGTAAAGCGGCGGGAGCTATAGTCCCATCAGCCCGGTTTCCTTCTGAAGGTTCTACCGGTGTAGATGAATCGGATGGTAAAACAGCAGGGGCTGAATTAGATGGGGCTACTTGGCGGGGAACCTGCGCCTGTTGAGCCTCGTCAGTCTCCCTAGGCTGGCTAGCATTCGCATAGCCGATAGGCACTGCGCCTAGAGATGTTACCAACATGGCGGCAGTCGTTAAGCCGCTCCAAAGTTTTTGAGCCATACACTCCATTGAAAAGGACATGGTGAGCCGAGACTCGGGACTGCTAGCGTCCTAATCCAATTGCGATCGCCGCAACCGTTTCAGGAAAGCGTTTCGACGTTAGCTGCCAACTACCGATCGATCAG
>CASBQX010000177.1 GCA_949127925.1 Synechococcales cyanobacterium PMM_0002 | reverse complement strand
GTGCCATGTATCCACCGCAGGCGTTGATTGCTAGTCCCAAGGCACATTTGCTTCAGCTCAAGTCACGCGCTCTACGTCAAATTCCGCTGAAGTTCTCAATCGGTTTTCCCGTGCCCCTGACTCAGCTCTTAACCATTGAGGGTTCACGCCTAAATGGTCAAGCGGCCTCGGCAGGATTCCCCCCCGTCCCGGCGTCTGCGGCGGCGCTGCTCACGTTCACCAGCGGCAGCACGGGACAACCCAAGGCGGCTCTGCGGACGCATGAGTTTTTGCTGGCTCAGCATCGGGTGTTGGCCAAGAGCCTGAGCCTGACGCCGGGGGGGGTTGACCTCACGACTCTACCGATTTTTGTGCTGGCCAATTTGGCGTCGGGGGTCACCAGTTTGATTCCAGGGGTAGATTTGCGCTATCCCGGCCAGGTAAATGGCGCAACGGTGATGCGGCAAATTCAGCGCTATCGACCCACCAGTACGGCGGCTTCTCCGGCTTTTCTAGAACGGTTGGTGGACGCGTGCGATCGCCACTCGACTCAGCTTCCTAGCTTGCAGCGGGTGTTTGCTGGCGGTGCTCCAGTATTTCCGCGATTGCTCGAACGGATGCAGGCGATCGCTCCCCAGGCTCAAGTCACCGCCGTCTACGGGTCAACGGAAGCCGAGCCAATCGCCCACATTGCCTACCACGAGCTTCAGCCCGAAGATCGAACAAAAATGCTCAGCGGTAGCGGCTTGCTGGTGGGGCATCCGGTGGCCGAACTGCAACTGCGAATCTTGCCCGACCAGTGGGGCACATCGCTACCGTCGCTTACTCAAGCCGAGTTCGATCGCCAGTGCCTTGAGGTCGGTGCGATCGGCGAGATTATCGTCAGTGGGGATCATGTGCTGCCCGGTTACCTGCATGGGCAGGGCGATGCAGAAACCAAATTTCGGGTGGATGGCTGTCCGTGGCATCGCACGGGAGACGCGGGCTATTTGGATGCTGAGGGTCGGCTGTGGTTGCTGGGTCGATGCAGCGTCCAGAGGCAGGCTGATGAAGATGTTCAGTCTGCCCTCACCCTAGCTCTCCCCCAGACGGAGAGGGAACGAGAGTTCTGGCTCCCTTCTCCTCAGGGAGAAGGGCTGGGGATGAGGGAACTCATGATCCAGCAACGCCTTTATCCCTTTGCCGTTGAAGCCGCCGCGCACCATCAGCCCGGAGTGCGGCGCACGGCGCTGGTTTGGCACCGGGGGCGGCGGGTGTTGCTCGTTGAGTGGGAACCGCAAAGCGCCGCAAAGTATTTGGCAAGCCTGAAGCGATCGCTCCACTGGGCTAATGTCGATGAATTTCGTTCGTGTCGCCAAATTCCGCTGGATCGGCGGCACAATGCCAAGGTAGACTACCCGGCCTTATATCGGCTACTAGAAAAGCGCTAGCCTAGTCCAGCTTGACCTGGAGGGGATGGCCAACGGTGACTTGCAGTTGAGCTTGAGCGCTACCGCCATTCACGGCAATTTCAACCCAACCATGACTGCCAATTAAGCAGACTAAACTGCCTAGTGGCGCATCAGCGTAGGTTTCTTTTCTAGGAATAGTATCAAATCCTAATTCCACAGACCATCGGATACCAGCGAGCACCTCAGCCGAAATGTTGGTAATTAAGTTACCGAAATGGTCAATGTATTGGACATTGCCTGTGATCATCCCATCTTGAGTTTCACAGGCCGGCAACGGTAGCTCTACTAGGGTTTCTAGCGCGATCGGATCGCCAACATCGCGGAGCAGCGCACCGCTGGCTAAATGCGCCCCTACCGTGGCAAATATATCGCGGCCTTGGAAGGTGCGACTGGGCTTGGGGGTGCGCCAATACTGGGGCAGGGTCAACTCCACCGCTTCAATTGCCGGGTAGCGGTCTAACACTCCGCTAAAAATGCCGTTATCTGGCCCGACCAAAAAGCCTCGCTGAAACTGGATGGCGATCGCCTGACGACTGCCGCCTACTCCTGGGTCTACAATCGCCACATGCACCGTCCGCTCTGGAAAGTATGGCACAGCGCTCAATAGATTAAACCGAGCTGCCATCAGATCTTGAGGTGGAATTTGATGCGTGAGGTCAATCACCTTTAGCGCTGGGTTGACGTGGGCGATCGCCCCTTTCACTACCCCAACGTAGACATCTTGCAAGCCAAAATCGGTTAATAGCGTGAGTAACGGCATCCAAATAACCCAGAGACGCTGTTTTTATCAATAAGTAATCAATGATTCACCCAATTTCGCCAAAATCACGCACCCAAAGCATTAAAGACAACATTATGGCAGAGGATTGAAGCAGACGCCGACATTAGCCCCCAACCACTACTGATTTTGCGCTTGACCATACTTGATGCCCCATTCGTGCATGACTGACAGAATTGGTTCTAGGCTTTGCCCTAGCTCGGTCAAAGAATACTCAACCTTGGGGGGAACCTGCAAATATACCTCACGGTGAACAATGCCATCCGCTTCCATCTCGCGCAGCTGCTGGGTCAGCATTTTTTGGGTAATGCCGTGTAAAGCCCGGTGCAGTGCGTTAAACCGTTTGACTCCAGACAGCAACTCTCGCAGAATTAATACCTTCCAACGCCCACCGATGATGTTGATTGTGGTTTCTACGGCGCAGCTAGGGCGTTCGGAAGGGGCGATCGCCTGCGGGGGCAAGCCTGTAGATAGCTCAGAGTCACTGGAAACCGGAACAGGTTGGAGATCGATTAGCGGTGCGCTGATGTCGGTTGCTGATTCAACTATTTCCACAGTATCTTTTTGGGTAGTATCTTACTTAAAAGTGCATACTTCACAGTTTAGGGGCATACGGTTTAGACTCAATCTAGATTCAAATAGATAGGCCGTGAATTTGCGCCTAAAGGTTGATGTCTGATGATTACGGTTCGTCCGTCTGCTGAACGCGGTGAAGTGCAGCGAATTTCAGCTGGAACGGGAATTGCCCATAGCGAATTCAACCCATCGACCGATGAATCGGTTCATCTGCTGCAAATCTGGATTTTGCCAGATCAGCAGGGAGTAACGCCCTGCTATGAAGAAAAGGTGTTTGCACCGGAGTCGAAACAGGGTCAGTGGCGGCGGATTGCTAGCCCCACCGGGCAAGATGGAGCGGTCACAATTAACCAGGATGTGGAGCTGTATGCCACGCTGCTCACGCCTGGAGAAACCCGTTCGTTTGAGCTGCGATCGCAGCGCTATGCCTGGGTGCAGGTGGCACAGGGCAACGTTAGCCTGAATGGGCGATCGCTAGAGATGGGAGACGGTGCCGCTGTGAGTGATGAAACGCTGCTAGAACTCACAGCCCACAGCGACGCTGAAGTGCTGTTGTTTGATTTGGCCTAGATGTATGTCTGGGTTCTGTCTGGGTTCTGTTGGGTGGTGGGGGCGATCGCCCCCATCCTTAGGCTCGTAACGCTCTGAGATCCGTAGAACCAACGTAGAAAAAACGTAGAAAAAACCAGGAGCGGGTGAGATATGTCTCCCCCGCTCCTGGTTTGTCGAATTTGCCAGCTTGAGCAACCAGTTGGAGAACCCTAGGCTTCAGCCGCCACCGCTTCTTCGGGCACAGCCACATCGCCCAGCTTAATGGTGAGATAGCGAATCACATCTTCGCCTAGACGCATGGCTCGCTCCATCACAGCAACCGTATTGCCAGCCGCTGTATAGTTCATTTGAACGTAGATGCCGTCACGGTTGCGGTTGATTTCGTAAGCGAGGCGGCGTTTGCCCCGGTGCTGAGTATCAACACTGATAGCACCTTGCTCAACCAAGATGGCTTGGTACTTGGCGATCGCTTGATCCGTTAGTTCATCCCCTAAGTCAGGACGGAGGATATACATCGTTTCGTAATTCATTAATCGATTCTCCTTATGGACAGGTGGCTTCCGTTGCAGACGTACCCAGTTCAGAGAGAATGAGGAAGTTCACAATCGTTGACTCCCATTCTGATCCTGTTTATGGATTTTGCTTAGAAGCAAGGGATTCTAATTGTATCACCCTATATATCTTCTTCTCAACTATTACTTCTATGGCGCAGCGCTACGTTCGTGTTGAAACGACGACAGGGCAGCTTCACTACGGGTTACTCTTGCTCGATCGCAGGGTTCAGGTACTAGATGCTCCGCCCTGGCTGAAAGGTCAGGTAACCGAGCGATATCTTGAACCCGAAACGTATCGGATTTTGCCGCCCTGTGCCCCGTCCAAAATTGTGGCCGTTGGTAAAAACTACGCCAAGCATGCTGCCGAATTGGGGGGTGATGTGCCCTCGGAACCTCTGCTGTTCCTGAAGCCATCGACGGCGCTACTCGCCGATCGCTCCTCCATTATCTATCCGCTCCAATCGCAGCGGGTGGATTATGAGGGAGAACTGGCGCTGGTGATTGGCGATCGCTGCTCCCACTGCACCCTAGAAGCGGCTCAAGCCAAAATTTGGGGCTACACGATTGCCAATGATGTCACTGCCCGCGATTTGCAGATGAAAGATGGGCAATGGACACGCGCCAAGGGGTTTGACACATTTTGCCCGCTTGGCCCGTGGATCGTCCGCAACTTAAGCCCTGGAGCGCGGCTGCAAACGTTTATTAACGACAACCCTGACCCGGTGCAATCGGCTTATATTAGCGACATGACATTTCCACCCGATGTGCTGGTGGCGTTTATTAGCCAGGTGATGACGCTGCTACCGGGCGACGTGGTGTTGACCGGAACCCCTCACGGGATTGGGGCGCTGCATGTGGGCGATCGCGTCCGGGTCGAGATTGAAGGAATTGGCGCGCTAGAAAATGCTGTAGAGGCGCTGCCAGCCGATCTGCTGCATGAGCAAGAATAAAACGGGCAGGAATAAAAATCAAGGGTTCAGCTAAACCAAGTCCACGTTGAGAACTGTAGTTTTAGCCCTCACCCCCAGCCCCTCTCCCAAAGGGAGAGGGGAGCCGGAAAAGCTTTCAAAGTCCCTCTCCCTGGGGAGAGGGATTTAGGGTGAGGGAAAACTCTGGGTTTCAAGTTAGACGAGGTTTATTTCAGAATTTGAACCTAGCTGAACCCTTCCCGCCGATAACGTTAACCACTTTAAACGCCCACAGCCTAGTTCCTACCCGTCTAGCGAACCTGCATATAAACGGCATTCGAAATCGTTGGAATTTCGGCATAGCGACCCATCGCCGACTGAATCACCGAGTACACCACCGCCGCAACCACGCCCAAAAACACCACGTTATTCAGCGTCTCTAGGATGAGGCTGCCGCCCAAAACGGGGGTTAGCAAAAAGTCAATCAACAGCTGGCAGAGAAACACCACGATGCTGATTAAAATGGCCTGCATTGCATTGAACCGAATGAAGTGAGCAATGTTCTCATTGCGCACCACCAGTAGAAACAGGGCAAAGAACACGATCAAACTCACAAAGGGCAGCGAATAGATCTGCATCAATGGCGCGATCGGCAATAGCACCACTGACAGTGCTGGAAACTGACTAAAAAACGCCCTTGAAAATGGCAAGACATCAAGCAAGGGCAGCAAATATACTAGACAGGCAAAAACGCGATTAGAGGGGGTTGAGGAACCACGCCAAGTCATAACTGTCTCCGGGATGGTAAACAAGGCTAAGAGGCGGGCTGTTATAACGCCACCTCATCCTAGAATAGCGCACCTTACCTGGCCACGATTCGCACGCTGCTTACGGCTTGATATTGGCCTTACCCTACGGCTCGATGTTGGCAATCCGGAAGCCCATTTGGCATTCATATTGCTCGGGCAGGTTTTCGGGCGCTTTGGCCAAGGCTCGTCCGCAGCGAAGCTTGCCGGGTTGCCACCGGGGTTGGCCGCTTTGGTCTGCCATCAAACAACTCTGGCACACCTGCTGGGGTGACAGAAGCTGATTTTCCATAAGAACAACTAACATAGGATGCCTCCGGTAGAGTTGGGGATTCCTACGCCCAAGGGCTGACACTATTTATTCTATGTCAGCAATTCAGGGGTATTGGTTAAGTTTGTGCATCTAAATTTAACCTGCAATTGTAGATCTAACTTTCAATCTTAGAAAAGAGCAGTATCGGATGAGTCAGTCTGCTGTGGAATAGCGGTATGATGAAGGGCTTGGGGGAGATTGCTCGGTAGAGGGTCTCAGCTAGGCTAGCTTTGCGAGATCGGCTAACTTTGCGATCGCCCGACTAAACCAGTATTCTCAGATCAGTAGAGATCAGAGCCAGATGGCTAGAACTGACGGCTTCTGACTCAAGCTTTCTATCGTCTCATCAACATCTTTCTGGGAGCGTGCTTGTGACTCAAACGAATTGGGATGTGCTGGCAAAGACCGATCCGGTTGTGGCTGGCTTGATTCAAGACGAGCTTCAACGCCAGCAAGATCACCTGGAATTGATTGCTAGCGAAAACTTTACATCAGCAGCAGTACTGGCCGCCCAAGGTTCGGTACTCACCAACAAGTACGCGGAAGGGCTGCCGAGGAAGCGCTATTACGGCGGCTGTGAGTTTGTCGATCAAATTGAACAGATCGCAATCGATCGCGCCAAGCAGCTATTTGGGGCGGCTCATGCCAACGTCCAGCCCCACTCAGGTGCCAATGCCAATACGGCGGTGTTTATGGCGTTGCTCAAGCCGGGTGATTCGATCATGGGGATGGACTTGTCCCATGGCGGACATCTAACCCACGGCTCGCCCGTGAACCTTTCGGGCACGTGGTTTGAAAAGCATCACTACGAAGTCAGCCGTGAAACCCAGCAAATTGATTATGACCAGGTGCGCGATCTGGCGCTGAAGCACCGTCCAAAGCTGCTAATCTGCGGCTATTCGGCCTATTCGCGGATCATTCAGTTCGATCAGTTTCGGGCGATCGCCGACGAAATTGGCGCATACCTGCTGGCCGATGTGGCTCACATTGCGGGCTTGATTGCCACTGGGCACCATCCCAACCCCATCCCCTACTGCGACGTAGTCACCACCACCACCCACAAAACGCTGCGCGGCCCACGCGGCGGCATGATTCTCTGCCGCGATGTGGAGATGGGCAAAAAGTTTGACAAGGCCGTGTTCCCCGGCACCCAGGGTGGACCGCTCGAACATGTGATTGCCGGTAAAGCCGTGGCCTTTGGGGAAGCGCTCCAGCCCGAATTTAAGACCTATTCGGGGCAAGTGATCAAAAATGCCCAGGCGATGGCGGCACAGCTAGAGCAGCGCGGCTGCAAGCTGGTGTCGGGCGGTACCGACAACCACCTGCTGCTGGTCGATTTGCGCTCGGTCAACATGACTGGGAAGGTAGCCGACCAGCTGATGAGCGGCGTCAACATCACCGCCAACAAAAACACCATCCCCTTCGACCCAGAGTCGCCCTTTGTCACCAGCGGGCTACGACTTGGCTCTCCGGCCATGACGACGCGCGGCATGGGCACCGCCGAGTTTACAGAAATCGCCAACATTATTGCCGATCGCCTACTCAGCCCCGACGATGCAGCCGTTGCCAAGCAGTGCCGCGATCGCGTCGCCACCCTTTGCACCCGGTTCCCGCTCTATCCCCATCTGAGTGCCCCCGTTCCCGTGTTGGCATAGACTGCCTCGCCATTTCATCAAAACCGCACCCCGGAATCCGGGGTGCGGTTTTGGCGCTAACTATTTTGCTACAACCAAAAAGATAGTCTGCAATAGCCCAATCAACACGCCCAAAACCCCTCCCAAGTTAACAATGCCCTGGAGTTCGGTTTTGACAATGCCTTGAATGGCCGCTTCTAGATCTTCGGGCGGAGTGGCTTTGACCCGATCCATAATCACCTGCTCTAGGTTAAGAATCGGGATGGCTTGAGCCACAATTATCTCTAGATCCTTTTCCAGATACCGTTCTAAAATCAGCGCTAGCTCTAAGCTCACGGGTTCTAGCGAACTGTTGACCACCTCAGAACTGCGGAGGCGACTGAGCAGCAACCCTGCTACCTTTTCCCAATCGACCGAGCTGCTCAAGCCCTGGAGCATGTCTTCTCCACGGGTTTGTAGGTAGGTGCGAAAATTTTCCCGTAGAGTTTTGCGCAGCTGGCGCACGGTGACTACGGGCAGGTTTTGTAGCGATAGGTTTTGCAGCACTTCTTTTAAGCGCGATCGCACCTGGAGCGATCGCGTCAGTTCCACAATTAGGGCATTGCTGGCCTCTCGATCGTCGAGGCAGTGGGTACGCAGACGGGTGAGGGCATTGCGCACGCCAAACAGGTTGGCCACCACCCAATAGGTACCGCTGGTCTTTTCCCGAAAGCCTTCGTCAACAGTCTGAATATTGCGATCGGTCAAAAAGTCTACAATGCCCTGCCGCAATGTATCTGGTGGAATCACCACCTCCAAAACCCACTTCGACAGCTGGTCGGCCTGAGCCACAGACATCTGAAACTCTAACAGCACCTTGTCAAACAGTTGGTTCAGCTGCCGTTCCAAAAAGTCTTCTCGCCGCGCCAGCACCTTGACTAACCGTGGCAACGATCCTTCTACCAGATCGCGCAAAATGTTAGCCACCACCGCTGCCGTGCGCTGCTCGTTGCCCTGCTGAATTTGCTCTAGTGCCAGCCCCAACAGCCACTGAATGGCCGCCTGGACGCGCTCTGTTTTCAACAACCGACGGGCAATATTTTGCAGCTCGTCGGGGGTAAGCAGCGATCCCATGATGGCATTGGCAACCCGCTGCGCCAGACGTGCCTGGTTGCTAGGAATCAGTCCCGGCGTAAACGGTAGCTGTCGCCCTGCTATGTAAATCGCTTTGTAGGGGCGAAACAGCATTTTGATGGCGATGTCGTTGGTGAAATAACCAATGACACCCCCAAGCACAGGTGGAGCCAGGATGAGCAAGTAAGAGTAGAGGGACAAGGGAGGGGCGAAGGATGAAGGATGAAGGACGGTCGCGGTCGCTTTACAAGCTGTACCTATAACCTACTCCCTCTGGGCTGACTTCGTAGCAACTAATACACCCATCATGCCGCTAGCGATCGCGTAGTGTGTCACATCTACAAACTCGGCTGCTGTGGCTAGCTGTATTTGCGATCGCCCGTTGGGAAAGCGCTCCAAGCTAGGGACGATGTAGGCATACTGGTCTTTGAGGCCAAACCGCTGGGCAGCGGGAATGACTAGGTGATCCAAATACCACTGCTGAAAGGCTTGCAGGAGTGCGCTATCGGGGCGATGGAAGTCTAGGATGGCGACTGTGGCTCCGGGCTTTAGCACCCGATGCAGCTCTTTGAGGCTGGCCGGAATATCTACCACGTTGCGCAACCCGTAGCCCATGGTGGCCGCATCAAACTGGTTGGACTCAAACGGCAACGCTAGCGCATCCCCTTCCACCCAGGTTACAGGCAGCGGCTGTACACTTTGGGCTGTCCGCTGCTGGGCGATCGCCAACTGTGCCGCCGAAAAATCTAGCCCTACTACCTGCCCCGTGACTCCCACTCGCCGTGCCAACAGCCGCGCCAAATCACCGCTGCCACAGCACACATCTAACGCGCTATCTCCCGGCTGTGGCCGACACCAGCTCACTGCCATCTGTTTCCATACCCGATGTAGCCCTAGGCTCAGCGTGTCGTTGAGCTGATCGTAAACGGGTGCAATCTGGTTAAAAATGGCTTGAATATCGGCTGAGGGCGGGGCAGTAGGAGACGGCATAGCAGGGTTTAATGTAGTGAAACGCAGCAGAGATTAACGCTGAAGGCATCAGACCCTATTATCCGTCTGATCTCGGCGATCGCCCTAATTCTCTTAACGCGTCTCCTCCATCAGCCGCGTAGGTTTGGCCAAACGCCGCCGCGATCGACGTAAGCAACGACTCCAGATCGGTCGCCTGTCGAGTCACTTGCAAAATAGTGTTCAGCAGCATCGTCTGGGCATGTACCCGCGTTAGCTCTTCGGCTCGCTGCTTGAGTAAGTCATAATTTGCCGCAGCCTGCTGCACGACGCTTTTCAGCTCACTGGGGTCCCAGGGCTTGGTAATGAATTTGTAAACCTGACCCGTGTTGATCGCATCGACCAAATCTTCCACGTCGGTAAAACCTGTGAGGATAATCCGAATGGTGTCGGGAAATTGTGGCACCGTTCTGCTCAAAAACTCTGTGCCCTTCATTTCGGGCATCCGCTGGTCAGAAATGATCACAGCCACCTCGCCCTCAATGGCTAGCACCTCTAGTGCGCTCGTCCCACTCTCTGCCCGCAGCACCTGAAAGTCGCGCCGAAACGTGCGATAAAGCAGATCCAAATTATCTGGCTCGTCGTCTACCACCAACATCTTTGGTTTCTTAGACCGCTCTAGGCGGATAAATTGGCGACCGACGCTATCTAGATCTGGAATCGCAACGTCCATGACTATAATCTCCTTACGAAGCAACACGCTTGAATCTACAGTTTACCTATCGGGATTGTGGACTTTGCTAGAGCGGTCTGGTAAGATTTTAGTTAAGGATCTAGGTTGTCAAATTTAAGGGTTGTTCATGAATTGCTACAGGGCTAGCCATGAGTCCAGCTTGAAATCTGAATGTGCCTCCTACCAACCGTTTGAGGAAAAGTCTGAGAGATTGCCTCTAGCGGAGGCATCGGGTTTTTATTACTTTGCCTATGGATCTTGCATGTGTCCGGTCGATTTGAAGCGATCGCTCGGCGAACATACCCACCTCTATGTGATGGGTCATGCCACTCTACCCGGCTACCGCCTTGGTTTTTTTCGGCGATCGCGCTTTCGCAACTGTGGCGTATTAGACGTGGTGCGCGATCGCCGTGCTGCCGTAGAAGGGGTGCTGTACTACCTGCCTTGGCGGCTGAGTGCCCCCCTCGATCTGCGGGAAGATGGCTACCACCACGAGGCGGTTAGCGTGCAGCATCGAGGCCAAACCTACGCCAACGTCCGCACCTACACCGTCACCGAAAAAACCACAGGCGAACACGCCCCAAACGACTGGTATTCTGGCGTGGTGATGCGGGGAGCCGCCACCTGTGGATTGCCTGAACAGTATTGCTGGCAACTGTTTCACCACATGTCACAGTTGCAAGTTGGCGAGCAGTTGAGCAGAGTAGCTAGATAACGCCCAGCCGCCGCAATGGCTACTTTTTGCCTTTTTTTACTACTTTTTGATCCCTTTTTTAGTTGCCGCTTTTAGTTGCCGCTTTTAGTTTCCGCCTTTCAGCGCCCGCGTAAAGTTCTGTCGGTAGGATGGGTTAATCATCAGCACCGGCCAAAACACGGTCAACATCAACCGATTTTGGCTAAAGTTGGTGCGGTTAAACCCCGTCCAAAACTTCCACATCCCGCCTACGTAGGCGACCAACAACCCCAGCGTGAGTAAACTTCCCATTTTTCGTCCTTGCTTTGAACCCAGTGCCGTCTACTTAGCAAATGCGATCGCCCGCTAAAAGCAGATCTCATCAGGCATAAATCACTTCAATTCTAGAGTACCTAAAGGTCTTGACGGCAGGTAGATAAAAGATGAAACGGGTAGGGAAAACCGCCTCTCGTTCCTGCTTAATAAAAAGAAATCTTGAGTCCCGCTGATGCATCGTGGAATTTCTGTCAGAGTTGAAGATATGCCCAGCGCTGATCAACATGAGACCGAAATGCCGGATGCGGGGACTTATTTTTTGTAGAAAATGCCGTTCGCTGCAACAAATGTGGGCACTAATTCAAATATGTGATTATTTTCTGGAAAAGGCAGACGTTCCCTGTTTTTTCCTTTTCTGTGGAGATCCTAACTATGGACGCCTCTCAAACTGCGGGTAGGTTTGCTCATGGACTGACGATAACGGCATACCGCGCCGTCTGGTCTCTGCCCCACACCATTCCTTGTCATTATTAATTTTTATCAAAGATCAATTTGCCCAGAGGTGGCTCTATGCGTGCAGTCCTAATGGCGGGTGGTTCGGGCACACGGCTGCGGCCGTTAACCTGCGATCTGCCAAAACCAATGGTGCCAATTCTAAATCGACCGATTGCCGAGCATATTGTCAACCTGCTGCGACGGCATCACATTACCGAAATTATTGCGACGCTGCATTACTTGCCCGACGTCATGCGCGATTACTTCCAAGATGGCAGTGAGTTTGGCGTCCAAATTACCTACGCTGTCGAAGAAGACCAGCCGCTGGGCACGGCGGGCTGTGTCAAAAATGTGGAAGATCTGCTAGATGAAACATTTCTGGTGATCAGTGGCGACAGCATTACCGATATTGACTTGAGTGCCGCGATCGCATTTCATCACGCGAAAGGGTCAAAAGCGACGTTGATTCTGGCGCATGTACCCGACCCGGTCGATTTTGGCGTTGTGATTACCGATGAGCACGGGCGGATTCGACGGTTTTTGGAAAAGCCGTCTAGCAGTGAAATTTTCTCTGATACGGTCAACACCGGCACTTATATTTTGGAGCCGGAGGTGTTGGATTATTTGCCCGTTAATCAAGAGGCAGATTTTTCTAAAGACCTGTTTCCGCTGCTGTTAGAAAAAGAGGTGCCCCTATATGGCTATGCCGCAGAGGGCTATTGGTGTGATGTGGGCCATCTGAATGCCTACCGGGAAGCGCAGTATGCCGCGTTGCAGCGCCGGGTGAAGCTAGACGTGCAGTATAAGGAGCGATCGCCCAATATTTGGGTTGGCCAAAGTACCAGCATTGACTCGACAGCGCGAATCGAAGCCCCAGCGATGATTGGCAACAACTGCCGGATTGGCGCACGGGCGCAAATTGGCGCGGGTACGGTGCTGGGCGATAACGTCACAGTGGGAGCCGACGCGGATTTGAAGCGTCCGATTGTCTGGACTGGAGCCACAATTGGCGAAGAAGTGCATCTAAGAGCCTGTGTGGCCGCACGCGGCACCCGAATCGATCGGCGAGCGCATGTGTTAGAAGGGGCGATCGTGGGTTCGCTATCGATGGTGGGAGAAGAAGCCGTAGTCAACCCCGATGTGCGGATTTGGCCCAGCAAGCGGATCGAACCCGGTGCCACGCTCAACATGAACCTGATCTGGGGACATGTCGCCCACCGCAACCTCTTTGGCCAGCGGGGGGTATCAGGTTTGGCCAACGTAGACATTACCCCAGAGTTTGCCGTGCGGCTAGGAGCCGCCTTTGGCTCTACTCTCAAAACCGGCTCCCAGGTGTCTGTATCCCGCGATCAGCGCAATATTTCGCGGATGGTGTCGCGATCGCTGATTGCCGGGTTGATGTCGGTGGGGGTGCATGTGCAAAACCTAGAAGCGACCGCTATTCCGGTGGCGCGAGCGGTTGCTCCCACCCGCAACGTCGTCGGCGGCATCCATGTGCGGGTACATCCAGAGCGCTCCGACCATATTTTGATTGAGTTTTATGACCAAAAAGGCATCAACTTATCTAAAGCGCGAGAAAAAAAAGTAGAAGGAGCCTATTTCAAAGAAGACTTTCGCCGTGCTCAGTTCCAAGAAATTGGCAACGTCATGCTGGTCAGCCACGCGATCGACATCTACTGCGATAGTTTCCAGCGCCATCTGAAGCTGGACGCCATCCGCAGCAGCAGTTCTAAAGTCGTGATTGACTACGCCTACGCCGTCTCAGGAGCCGTATTGCCACAGCTACTGGCCAAATTTGGCTGCGATGCGGTGGTGCTAAATGCCAGCTTGACCCAAACTGCCCCAACGTTGGCAGACCGCGAAGCCCTACTCAGCCAGCTCGGGCATGTGGTAGAAGCGCTGAAGGCTAACTTTGGGGTGCAGGTTTCTGCGAACGGAGAGCAGCTGATTTTGGTAGACGAGTCGGGCAACGCCATTCGTGGGGAAGTGCTGACGGCATTAATGATTCAGATGGTCTTAACCGAACACCCCAGAGGCACCGTAGTGGTTCCGGTCAATGCCTCCAGTGCCGCCGAGCAAATCGCCCGACGCCACGGCGGCCAGATCATTCGCACCAAGGCCAACCCAACGGCGCTGATGGAAGCCTGCCACACCAACCCCAATGTGGTACTGGGCGGCAGTGGCGACATGGGCTTCATTTTCCCAGAACTCCATCCCGGCTTCGACGCCATGTTTGGCATTGCCAAAATCATTGAAATGCTGACGTTGCGCGAACAAGACCTGGCCAGCAGCGCTCCCAAAACACTAGGGCAAATCCGGATGGAGTTACCTCGGATTTATCACAAAACCCAAACGGTGCGCTGCCCGCTGTCGGTAAAGGGCACTCTGATGCGGCAGTTAGTGGAAACCAACCCCGCCGCGTATGTGGAACTCGTAGACGGTGTAAAAATCCATAATGCTCAACACGATAGCTGGATTTTGGTCTTACCCGATGCAGGCGAACCGCTGGTGCACCTCTATGCCAACAGCCCTGAGCGGGGTTGGGTAGATGAAACCCTGCGAGAATACCGCGCCTTTGTCCAAAATTTTGTGGACGAGGACCAACAAGGAGAGAATAGTGCTCTAGACTACCAGATGGGTTAGCTAGTAGTTTGAGGCTTACATCGGCCTACCGTTTGTAGTGCAGGCTTCCAGCCTGTGCGGGCAAGATGCCCGCCCTACGGTAGCTAAACTTGCGCCGTCTTCTACACAGATGGGTTAATCAGATAGGTCACATTGAGAGGATTGTTTTGCTAACATGGAATTGGCAAGATAATACAAACGTACTTCAGGGTAGATGCCCGCCCGACAGAGCTAGGAGAGCCAAGATATGAATAGCTGCATCTTGATGGCGGAAATTGTGCAAGAGCCACAGCTTCGCTACACATCCGACAACCAAACGCCCGTGGCAGAGATGCTCGTCAAGATTCCGGGCATTCGCGATGACGACCCACCAGCCACGATAAAGGTTGTTGGCTGGGGCAATCTGGCGCAAGAGATTCAGGCTCAGTTCCATGAGGGCGATCGCGTCATTGTCGAAGGTCGCCTGATGATGACAAGCGTTGATCGGCCTGAAGGCTTCAAAGAAAAGCGAGCCGAACTCACGGCCCAGCGGGTACACCGGATTGCCGCAGATGCTACTCTGACAACTGCTAGCGTCACCCCTGACAGCCCTAATGCTTCTGCTCCAGCTGCCGCTGCTGCGGTTTCGCCTGCTGCTGTCAGCAAGCCCCCTGCTAGTAAGCCCCCCGCCAGTAAAACCAAGGCCACTCCCGCAGAAACGACAGTAGCGCGGGTTCCAGCGGCTCCAGTCGAATCCGCAGATTATGACGACATTCCGTTTTAAGTACGGTCTTAAGTACGATTCTTGAGACTAGTGATTTCAAGACTGGCAATCTCAGCCTGACTCACTTGATATAGGTCGTAGACGATCTGATCAATTTCTTGATCTAATTGGGCGATCGCCTCCAAGTTTGGTTCTAGCTTGACCGTAGAAATCTGCTGGGGAGGGCGATCGCACAGGTCTAACATCGCGCCCACTAATGTGATCAGGCGATCGCGCAGATCGGGCGCAGCGAGCGGAATGGGGAGTTGCCGCAGTTGGGGTGGGCCAACGCGCAAATAGCCACCCTGGAGCGTGTTGCCTGCAAAATAGCGTGTAAAGTAGACCTGCATCAGGTGGCTATTTAGCACCCCCAACAGGTAGCGCAGATCCAGCTTAGACTGGTCGGTTTGAATAATAGAAGTAGACTTTGCTGCGAGGATAGTGCCCGCTGCATCTAGAGCGCACTCTAGCCGTTTGGTCATGCCTGCCACTAGGATTTTGGGCTGGGTGGCCTGCTGCCTGCGGATAGGCGGTAATTGCTCAATTCGCTGCCCTGCCACAACGGGTTGCAGGTACGATGCCCCCAAATAGCGCAGCCGCTTTTCACCCCAACAGATGCGGTAGCGATCGAGGGTGCCGCTGTTGACTAGTTTGAGGTAGGGGACATCGTCTGGCTGCCATGCTTGAATTAGCGGCTGCAAGGCATAGGCTTGCGCCACTGTGGCAGCGCCGTTGACCCGAGCCAGGGTTCCCAGGGCGGGAAAATCTTGGGCTAAGCGGGCGATGAGATTGGTCTGGGGGGTAGTGCCAAGCGGCCAGGGGGCATGCGGCTGAGAAAACTGGTGAGCCGCATTGAGCCATTGCCAGTGTTCAACCTGCTCTAGCGATCGCATCTGCTCATAGCGAATAGATCCTAGTGGAGTAGGTTCTAGTGCAGTAGATGCTAGTGGAGTAGATTTTAGTAGCATAGACGGAGACTTTTGCGCCACATAGACCAGCGGGTAGACAGCCGCCGCAAATACAGATACCCGTGAGTAGTCCCGCAAAATTAACAGGCGTGCCGTTTGGGTCAGCAGCGATCGCGCCGCCATTGCATAGTCCGCCGCCGCCAGCTTGTTGGGCACCACCAAGCTCGTCAGTCCACCGGGGCAACACAGATTCAGCGCCTGTTCAATGAACACACAGAACAGATCCCAGTTGCCCGTGGCGACGCGATAGCGCTGGGTGCAATAGCGACGATGCTGCGGCAGGTGAGCCGTCATCCATTCCGAATCTAGATAAGGTGGATTGCCAATTACGGCATCGAACCCGCCCTGAGCATGAATAGCTGGAAAAGCTCTCTGCCAGTCAAACGGCTCTCCCCAGCCTTCAGGCAGCAACCGTGGCGTTTCAGATCCCATCTCCTCGGGTGCTGTCGCAGCAGGCTGGTTCCAGTCGGAGCCAATGAGTGAATTGCCACAGCGAATGTTGTGGTTCAGGTCTGGCACGAGCGGTGGCTGAGCCTCAGCTTGCTCGTCGTGCTCCTGCCGTACCCTTGTTGATAATTCTTCTGATAATTCTGATAATTCTGCGGGACAGCCCTCCAGCCATACCAACAGCAGCGATAGTCGCGTGACGGCAACGGCATCTGGATCGATGTCTACCCCATAAATGCACTGGAGGAGGATTTGCGATCGCACTGCTGGGGGCAGTTGGGTACAGTTGGGGTCAGACGGGCCAGATTGGGCTGTTCGTTGGGCGGCATGGTTTAGCAATAGTCGGTAGGCCGTCAATAAAAACACACCGCCGCCACAGCTTGGATCGAGAATCTGGGGTGAGGGCTGCCAGTTTTTATCAGTCACGCCGCAGGGTATGAGCAATCGGCCAACCGTTTGCTGCACGATGTACGTGGCGATCGCCATCGGCGTATAGTAGATGCCACCAGATTTTTTGACGTTTGGCGTTTTGGCCAGCTTTTTAGTAGAGCAGTCATTGGGTGTCAGGCTATGCCACCGCCCCAAGCAACCTTCATACGCCTGCCCCAAGAACTCGACCTCAAAATCTGCACCGTTTAGCTCGTGAAGCGCAGCCGTTAGGGAAACATCATCCAGGCTCACCTGGGCAGGCAAGCCATCGATCGGAAATAGCGAACCGTAGCGGTGGTTAATTTGTCGCAGGCGCGATCGCAGTTGGTTATAGCTGCTAATCGTCTGGAGTTCGGCCTCTGTGATCAAATTGCGCTGGCGATAGAGCGGTAGGCACAGCAGCGCCAACACCAAATAGCGCGCGATGCGATCGGGTTCAGCGGGTGATAATGTCGGATTTAGCGCCGCCATCTGCAACGCCAAAATGCGGTGCCAAGCCTCCACCCGTTTGACTAGCGCAGCCGTCATGCCTGAATCGGCTGAATGCAGTCAGGTTCGTCTATGCGGGCATTATTCATCCGGCTACTGACCCGATAGCTGCCCATGATTTCTGCTGGTAAGGGGCGGAATAGCGGTTGCAGCTGCTCCGGTTTTTGCACCGTTGGATCGAGCCACAGGTCATAGTCCTGCGGCTGCAAAATCACAGGCATCCGATCGTGGATCGGGCGGAGCAGGTCGTTAGCTGCGGTGGTCAAAATTGTGCAGGAGTCGATGGTGTCACCCTCTGAACTTTCCCAATGTTCCCACAACCCGGC
>CASBQX010000176.1 GCA_949127925.1 Synechococcales cyanobacterium PMM_0002 | reverse complement strand
TGCTGAAGAGCAAATTGGAGCCAGCATTGTGATTAAGGCACTGGATGCTCCATTGCGACAAATCGCTGACAATGCGGGCGTAGAAGGCTCAGTGGTGGTCGAAAATGTGCGAGAGCTAGACTTCAACGTCGGCTACAACGCGCTCACCAACCAGTACGAAGACTTGATTGCCGCAGGGATCATTGACCCCGCCAAGGTGGTGCGCTCGGCGCTGCAAGACGCGGCGTCTATTGCAGCCATGGTGATCACGACTGAGGTTCTAGTCGTCGAGAAACCTGAGAAGAAATCTGCCGGAGCTGCGCCAGACATGGGCGGTATGGGCGGTATGGGCGGCATGGGCGGCATGGGCGGCATGGGCGGTATGGGCGGTATGGGTGGCATGGGTGGCATGGGCGGTATGGGCATGATGTAATTGGCTCGGCTCGATCAACAGCTGCCCAATAGAGCGGCATAGAAAATGGCGGGACGTTAAACGTGCCGCCATTTTTTTATAGAGGTGATTCGGCGCTGTGCAGGAAACTCTGCACTAGGCAGGCAATTCTGCCGCAAAATCTACACACTTCGCATAGTCATAAGGCCCCATCAAGGCACCCCAAAGAGACTGTCCAGTCTCCGGATCAACCCCTCGGTCATAGCTATGAAAGCTGTTGCTGGTCACCTCAAACCCCAACACCACCTGTCGAGTTTTGCCGTCATATTGAAAATAGCAGCGATCGCCGGGTTCTGGCTGCGCCACAAATGAGTTGCCCTGCGAGGTCAAGGTTAGGGCACATCCCGGCAGCCAGTCCAGATCATCCCAACCTAAGGACTGCAACTGCTCAGAATTAGCCCCTGCCCCACAAAACTGCTCAGGATGCTTCAGCGCCAAATACTGCACCTGAATGCGCTCAGAGCTTAGTTCCTGAAGAATTAAAACACGCTGTCGATAGGGCTTGTCTAAAAACAGCGCATTGGCCTGTTCGGCAAATAGGGCTAAATGACCCTGAAGACGGTGCGGTAGCGGTCGGTGCCACAGCCGGAGATGGACAAACCAGGCGGGTTGAGCCATAGACTGAGCACGATTCTCAAACACTCCAGCCAGCCACTGCGCCACGGTTGGCAAAATCAGGTTAGAGGCCATGGACATCCCAATGTTCTACGCTGCCATTGACCTCAGACTACCCTAGGTTCACAGAAAATTTACGGATGCCAGAGGTGATTGCACCTTGCTAAAGCCACACACTGTCAGCATTTGCCTCATGGTAATTCACACCAACTATTTATAGAATTTAGTCCAATCTTGATAAACCGTTCAAAGAACTTCGCATTTGGATCGTCATACTGAATGTGGGGTTCCTTACTTTATGCGTCACGCTCTCTCAGGGGATTGAGGGCTAGGTAAAGTGAGGGAACCAGTTGATTCCTGAGAACGTCTGTTCGTCCAATCTCTGGGAAACCTTTTGTATGCTGGGAAGAACCATCGGGGGTCGATACCAAATTGTCCGACACCTAGGTGGAGGTGGCTTTAGCCAGACCTATCTGGCTGAAGATCAACACCTCCCCGGAAAACCTCCCTGTGTCGTGAAACTGCTCAAACCCAAGATCACCGAACCCGCGTCTTATCAGTCGGCACGGCGCTTGTTTGACCGCGAAGCAGAAGTGCTATGCAGCTTGGGCAGCCATGAGCAGATTCCTCGCCTGTTTGCTCATTTTGAAGAACAGCAAGAATTTTATCTGGTGCAGGAGCTAATTGAGGGGCAACTGCTCAGTCGGGAACTGAGAGCTAGCAAATCGCAGAGTGAGCCTCAGGTCATTGCCCTGATGCAAGATATCTTGACAACGCTAGAGTTTGTCCATCAGCAGCAGGTGATTCACCGCGATATCAAACCGTCTAATCTGATTCGACGGGAATGCGATCAGCGAATTGTCTTGATCGACTTTGGGGCGGTTAAACAGATCAATGTGCCGACCCCGCTAGATACCGATGGTCAGCAAACTAGTATTACGATCGCCATTGGTTCGGCAGGCTATATGCCTAACGAACAAATTGCCGGAAAGCCGCGTTTTAGCAGCGATGTCTACGCGGTCGGGATGGTAGGGCTACAGGCAATTACGGGAGTTTACCCGTCCCAACTGGCAGAAGATCCGCGCACGGGTGAAATTATCTGGCGAGATACGGTTGATGTTAGCCCTGAGTTGGCAGATATTATTGACCGCATGGTGCGCTATGACTTCCGCCAGCGGTACCAAACCGCATCAGATGCGCTAGAAGCGCTACATGTCTTGGCTCCCTTGGCGCTGCCGAATCACAGTACGGTAAGTTTCCCAACGGGGAAAGCCTTTGGCTCTGAGGGGCACTTAGTTTGGGTAGAACGGGGGGATGAGCTGTTTCAGCAGCAGCGCTACCGAGAGGCGATCGCCTGCTACGATAAAGCAGCTCAAGCCCAGCCAACCGATTATTTGATTTGGTTTAAGCGCGGGCTGACCCTCGACAGCTTAAAAGCGCATGCCGAAGCGGTGGAATCTTACGACCGGGTGATTCATTTGCAGCCCGAAGATTATTTGGCCTGGTTTAAGCGCGGCAAGGCATTAGAACTATTGCAGCTCTATGAAGAAGCTGTCTATGCCTATGACACGGTCATTCGCTTGCAGCCGGATAATTATTGGGCATGGCATGATCGGGGTAAAGTGCTAGAAAGCTCACAGCGTTATGAAGAAGCGGTTGCCTCCTACGATCGGGCAGTGCAGCTAAAACCAGATTTTGACCCAGCGGTGCAGGGGCGAAAACAGGTATTGAGCCAGCTGAAACAGGTCGATCGGCTGTATGGATTGCAGCACTATGAAGAGGCGATCGCCTCCTGTGAGCAAGCCATCCGCGACAACCCAGACGATCCACTCGCGTGGCTGATGCGGGGCATGGCGCTAGAAAAAATGCAGCACTATGAGGGGGCGATCGCGTCTTACGGGCAAGTGGTCAAACTGAATCCTGAAGACCACCTCGCCTGGTTTAAGCTGGGGACAGTGCTAGAGCATTTACAAAAACCAACCGAAGCTGTAGCGGCCTACAACCGCGTCCTCAAGCTGCAACCCGACAATATTTGGGCATGGCACGATCGAGGGCGGGTGCTAGAAGGCATGGAAAAATATGAGTCTGCCCTAGCGTCGTATGACAAGGCGGCTCAGCTCAAGCCTGACTTTCAAACTGCTCTAGACGCACGACAACGCATGTTAAATTTCATGAAGCAGGGCTATGCCGAGGGGCTAGCGCCCAGACGGTAGCTTGAATCAAGAACGTGATCAGGCTGTCACTGACTCAGCGTGAGGAATCAAGTTAAGCGTCCTCTCGCCGTTCCTGGTTTGGTTCTAATTCCAGTTCGCGCTGATCGGGGATCATCAGAGGCTCTAGCTCTGCCTGCTGAGCAGTTTCGACGATCACTTCAGCCGCGTCTTGCAGCGCCAGTTCTTTGATCGGTTCCTTCAGATCAATCGGCAGCGCCAAGGGAGTTGGCCTTTCAATCCAGCAGCTGGCTACGGGCAGGGTTTCTTCTAGGTCGTCTAGGGGGCGAGGAATGACCATGACCGCATGGAGTTCTCCAATCCGCTCTGCCTCGTGCATGCCTGCTTCGATGGCGATCGCCACATCTGACACGCGCCCCCGAATAATTGCAGTACACAGGCCATCACCAATGGTTTCACAGGCAGCAAGCTGCACATCTCCCGCCTTCAGCATCGCATCTGCCGCGCCAACCATGGCCGGATAGCCTCGGGTTTCTAACAGCCCAATGGCTAAATTACTCAGGCGACTGTAGCCTTGATCAGAGACAAACTGCGCCAGTCTGCTGCCAATGGGCAAAACCGCTTCTAAATTTAGCGAAGGTCGCGCAATAATCGTTTGAGAAATGAACTGGTTAAACTTCTCAGCCGTTTTAACGCCCACATCTACCGCAATCCGGACATCGGCAATTCGGCCTCGAACTACAGCCGTGCAGTAGCCACTGCCGATCTTTTCATAGCCAACCAGCGTTACCCCAGCAGATTTCAGCATCATGTCTGCGGTGCCCACAATTGCCGGGAAACTGCGGGTGCAAACCATGCCCAACGCACTGTCGCCAAAGTCGTGCTTACGGCGGGTTGGCCCAATCTGGCTCTCGGTTGTACCGTCTGGCTCCATCGTCCATCTCCAGTTAGGGTGATGCGCGTGGCACGCCCACTTGTAGCATGTTAACGCTATGACTGGTCAAAGTGCTGGCGATGAGGAAATAAGGCCGTCATCAGTTCATTGAGGGCGGCTTTCCCAGTCACTGGCTGAGTTCCGTGTTCTGCTGGGGAATCTGGTGTATGAGCTTCTAATTTGCCATTGGAGCCTGCGCCATTTTGAGCAGAGAGTGGCTCGGGGGCTGGCTTGGCAGATGGCTTTGGGGGTGGCTCGATCGCACGGCTATCATCCCCCAACAGCGTTCCGGCGGCAATGACGTCACCGGGTGCGATCGCCGGATTTATCATCGTTACCATAGAACCGACGCAGGCATTAGCCCCAATTTTCCCACTGCCAATTAGCAGTATAGCCGCACCGAGGCTCACTCCAGATTCAATTTCTAAGGTGCCACCATAAGCATGTAACACTGCACCTGCACCCACACAAACACCCGCAGCCAGAATCAAATGACTACCCGGTTCTGCCTGAAGCAGTGCCGTAGGAGCGATCGCCACACTGGGATGGACGGTCACGCGACCATGACTGCCGCCGCTAAAAATGCCTCCATCAATGTCGTCACAACTGTCGTAGTGACGGAGAGGCAGCGACAATGGAGAGGGCAAGTGCATCAACCAGGAATGTCCATCAGGGAATACAGAATAAGTTCTGAATTTTGAGGTATTAAACCTCGTCTAACTTGAAACCCAGAGTTTCCCTCACCCTTTTCATACATGCCGAAGGCTTTAAGCCCTCTCCCTGGGGAGAGGGACTTTGAAAGCCTTTCTGGCTCCCCTCTCCCAAAGGGCGAGGGGCTGGGGGTGAGGGCTAAAACTACAGTTCTCAATGTGGACTTGGTTTAGATCTGAGTTAGGCGGTTAACTCAAACCTCATACCTAGGAATCTAAAACTCACTCAGTCCTAACGTACTGGTCGCTGGATGATCGTTTCTACGACGCGCCGTTTTGACTGGGTATCAACGCCATAGATCCGGATATATTCCCCTTTATTCTCGTTCACGCAGACTTCGAGTGCCGCTAATACATCCCCTTCGCGGGTGGTTTCAATCGGCGCGCAGGTGTGCCAAGAGCCACTTTGGAACCGACGGGCATCTGCATGCTCGGCGGCAACCCGATAGCCCTTAGACAGCAGTTGGCGAACTTGGTCAACCACCTCGGCACTAAGGCGATCGCCGCGACTGGGCGAGCCATAGCTGGTGGCAGCAGTTTTAGCGGTGCTCTGCGGCTGGCTGCCATAGGCTGCAATAGATTGAGCGCTGGCAGACGTCGCCGGAACCCCATTACCAGAGATGCCATCGGGACGCTGCACAATCATTTCTCCCACCCGCTGTTTCAACGCCGGGTTAATGCCAAACACGCGCACGTATTCACCAGAATGTTCGGTGAGACAGGTTTGTAGGGCTGAAATCGCTTCGCTGTCGCGGCTAGCCTGAATAGGGGTACAGGTATACCAAGAGCTAGTTTGGAACCGACGCCTATCGGCGTGCTCGGTGCCAATCTTGTAACCTTGTGACACCATTGTGCGGACATAGTCTACGACCTCTGACGGCAGGTTGCCCCGAGACGCAGATCCACTGCTATGGCCGCTGGCGCTACCGTAGCTGCTGGCGGTGCTGTAGCTGCTCTGGCTGTTAGGGCGACCACCATAGGACGGGGCGGGCGAGGCCGGTTGAGGGTGTTGGCCTGCCTGCGCGGAGCGCGTATCGCCGGGGCGCTGTACCATCAGTTCGGCCACCCGCCGCTTCGACTGGGTATCCACACCAATTAGCCGCACATACTCACCTGGATGGTCCGCGACGCATGCTTCAAGGCCGGCTAGCACATCAGACTCCCGCATCGCCTGAATCGGCGCACAGCTACTCCATGAGCCAGTCTGAAACCGACGAGTATCCGCGTGTTCGGTCGCAATTCGATAGCCCTGGGCGAGGAGTTGGCGCACCTGGTCTACAACTTCTGGGTTCAAACGAGTATTTAGCATCTCAGGGTTTTGGCTGGAATGATAGGAGTGTTCAGCGTTGCTGGCAGATTGCTGCAACGGGTCGCGGCTAGGGGCAATGCGAGCGCTGTCGCCTGCACGATGCTGACCAGACCGCAGAGCGTCGTTGATACCAACGACATGGGTCGCAAACTCAACATCAACAGATTGAACATCTGGCAGGCGATCGGCCTGCTGTTGAGTCGTAATGATAGAGCCAGACGGTACGTACTTACCGGGAGGAATCTCTACATCCTGGACGAGTACGTGCATCATAATGACGCTACCCTCGCCAATTCGAGCATTGAACACAGTTGAGCGGAAGCCAATAAAACAGTTATCACCCACATAGGCAGGACCATGGATCAAGGCCATGTGGGTGATCGACGTATTTTTGCCAATCCAAACAGAGTACGACTGCTGATCGTCTCCTAACACTCGCCCTTGCTGCAACCCGTGGATGACAGCACCATCCTGGATGTTGCTGCCATCGCCTACTCGAAAAGGACTCCCCTCATCTGCTCGAATTGAGGTTCCTGGAGCAATCAGTACGTTTGCCCCAACCGAAACATCTCCAAGAACAGTTGAGAAAGAGTGAACGTAGGCGGTGTCATGGATCTTGGGCTGTGCCAGGCTCTTTGACCAGGGTGTAGGAGGAGCGGCAGCGCTAAGGGCGACCATGAATTACATTTCTCCAGACTGAGCAGAGCGAGGTTAAAAAGATCGTTGCGAGAAAAAGCGCACGTGTGAAAAACGCGTCTCAGCAAAACTCACAAACAAAAACAGACCAGTCAAAAACAGGGCGGGGCTGCTGGCGATCGCAACTCACAGCCAAGGAGAAAATTTAAAGAACTAGAGGTGAAGGGCGATCGCCTCCACCCCATTCAGCTACTTACCGATCTTGGTCGCGCTTGCTGTAGAGGAGATAGTTCTCTACGCTAACGGTGTCAATAATACCAACAACCAGAGCATCTAATGGCCGAACCTCACTACTCGACGTTTGGCGAGCAGCACTACCTCGACTCACTAATACCCATTCATCCAGCCCAGCCCCGACGCTGTCTGCCGCCACTTCATACTCAGGCATTGGCTTGCCCTCTGCATCAAGTAGTTGCAGCAGCAGGAACTTAACTCCCATGAGACTAGGCTCTTTTTGATTGCTGACGACCGTGCCACAGACTCTAGCAATTTGCATGCGAGGTTATGGACGGTTCATGGGGCGAATACCACTGACGCTTTCGCGGAAGGCTTCCACAGCTTCGGTGTAGCGAATCGGTAGAACGTACTCTAGGTTTTCGTGGGGGCGAGCAATGATGTGGGTAGACAAAACCTGTCCGCCATTGACTCGCTTGACATTTTCAATCCCGGCAGCAACAGAAGCCTGCACTTCAGACACGTCGCCACGCACAATCACAGTGACTCGACCACTGCCAATTTTTTCGTAACCGACCAAGGTCACACGGGCTGCTTTAACCATTGCGTCCGCTGCTTCTACTACGGCGGGGAACCCAAGGGTTTCTACCATTCCAACTGCAATTGCCATCGTTCTTTCCCTTCCAAAAATGTGCAACCAAACTTTCTCGAACTGCCACTATCTTTTGAAGCATCGGCGATCGCTTCAAACTAGCTGCCTTATCCATTCTCTAGAATGCCTCTATCGCTCTATCTATCGAACGATCAGCGCTGATTCTGGAGATTAGACATGACTGGGAACTATGCAAGTGGACTGCAACTTTGCCATGAACTTACTGCGCATCATGAAGACTTGAGTGCGATCGGGAAGCAAGCGTTTGAATTTTTAGAAATGTCGCTTTCGAAGCAATATCGTAGCGTGATCATTTCTTGATTTGCTTTGCCCGCTTAACACGGGCAGAGCGATCGACAGCCCTTGCCACTTAAGCCACAGCAGCAACGCCTAAATTCCAAACATTCGCTACCAGTCGATACACAATATCTTGCCTGCGGAGAAATCTAGGCGAAGTCCAATCCTACTCTAAAAACTTTAATCGGAACTCCGACCTCAGTTCTCAGAAAGCGCCTTAGAACTCCCAATTTTCACAATACTAGGGATCTGGATTCTTTTGCAACATAAACCAAAGTGATTGTTTTTATGATGCATATAACCTGAGGTTATTTATGATGCACATAACCTGAGGTTATTTGTGATGTATATAACCTGAGGTTATGTATGAGCATACCGCTTCAGGCGAAAATTACCGAAAATTTTGGGTCTAAAGCCCCGTCGTTCACGACGGCTTTTTCTTAGTCTTTAAGCCTCTGATCAACTCTCTAAGAATTTCAGTCTTTGTTCTGCCAGCAGCTTTGCAATAAGCC
>CASBQX010000175.1 GCA_949127925.1 Synechococcales cyanobacterium PMM_0002 | reverse complement strand
GGTTCCATAGACGTCCCACGTCGCGACGGCCAGCTGACACAAGTGCCAGCCCAAAAAGCCACTGGCACCCGTAATCAATAGCTTGGGCAAAGACGACTGAAATACCATACGCTAGCTGAGGCTAAGGCCGACAATCGCATCCGGATCTACCGGGGTGAAGTATAAACTCTGCGTGAATGAAATGTCAACTTTGGATTTAGAAATCATATTGCTGAAGGCCAAATTTAGGCTAAATGGCAGGAATACCTTTAGACTTGTACGAGCTGTTCAGTCTAGCTTGAGCCAGGTCTGCCATGCTTTAGGCTACTGTTTTAGCTCATTTCAGGCTATTTCTTAGGATACCCATATACAGATTAACCTCTGCTCAGACTTGTGGAGAGGAGGCTGGAGCGCATATGATCGTGATTACCCTAACGACGGAAGTTTCCCAAAAACATTTAATTCTTTAACTAATTTTTAATTTTTAAATCAGCTCTTGGCTAAACAAAAGCTTGATTACCCGCAAATTGTAGTGAACGCCCTAGCGAGTTGAACTGATGACAGCTTCCCTTCTTGACACTCCCGCTCTATGGCATACAGTTCCAGCAGACAAAACTCTGGAATTGCTGCAAAGCGATCGCCAACTGGGTCTTAGCTCGCAGCAAATTGAGCAACGTCAGCAGACTTATGGACTCAATGAACTGGAAGAAACAGGAGGGCGCAGTAATTTCGTCATTCTGTTGGACCAGTTCAAGAACATCATGCTGATCATGCTGATGGTGGTCGCAATCATCTCCGGCGTGATGGATCTAATCGATCTGCAAGCCGGTCAGGTCAAGTCCAACGACATTCCGTTCAAAGATACGATCGCTATTTTGGCGATCGTTTTTCTGAATGGGCTGCTGGGGTATGTGCAAGAAAGCCGCGCCGAGAAGGCGCTGGCCGCGCTCAAAAGCCTATCGTCGCCGCGAGTGCGTGTCATTCGCAATGGCAAAATCCAAGAGGTCAACTCGAAAGAGCTGGTTCCCGGCGATGTGATGCTGTTAGAGGCAGGGGTGCAAATTTCGGCCGATGGGCGGCTGTTAGAAGCATCGAATCTACAAATTCGAGAGGCCGCGCTCACGGGCGAAGCGCAGGCGGTGAATAAGCAGGTCGAGGCCAATTTACCAGGAGATACTCCGCTGGGCGATCGCATTAACCTAGTCTACCAAGGCACCGAAGTTGTCCAAGGTCGCGCCACCGTGATTGTGACCAACACGGGCATGCGCAGCGAACTGGGTAAAATTGCCACCCTGCTGCAAGGAGTAGAATCGGAACCCACGCCGCTGCAACAGCGAATGGATCAGTTGAGCCAGGTGCTGGTGTCGGGTTCCTTGGCTCTAGTTGCGGTGGTGATTGCTGGAGGGCTACTCATTTCTGGAGCAGACAAGTTCCGCGAACTGCTGGAAGTATCCCTCAGTATGGCCGTTGCGGTGGTGCCCGAAGGGTTGCCCGCCGTGATTACCGTCACCCTTGCCCTGGGGACTCAACGCATGGTGCGACGCCAAGCCCTGATCCGCAAACTGCCTGCGGTCGAAACCCTTGGCTCGGTTACCACCATTTGTTCTGATAAAACAGGCACTCTGACTCAAAACAAGATGGTGGTGCAGTCGATTCATACCAAATCCACCTCGCTGCAAGTGTCAGGGCATGGCTACATTCCTGAGGGCGAATTTTTGCTGAACAATCAAGCGATCGCGGTGCGCGACAACCCCGAAGCCAACGCCCTGCTCACCGCTTGTATTCTCTGCAATGACTCTATTTTGCAAAAAGAAAATGGAGAGTGGATGATCCTGGGTGATCCCACAGAAGGGGCGCTGCTGGTGGCCGCTACCAAATCTGGACTAGAAAGACATCGGCTCAACGATCAGCTGCTGCGCGTTGCCGAATTTCCCTTTTCCTCCGAACGCAAGTGCATGAGCGTCATCGTCAAAGATGAATCGGGCAGCCAGACTGATGAATTTATTCCCCACTTGCTCTTGCCCACTCCCTATTCCCTGTTTTGTAAAGGGTCGCCAGAGCTGGTGCTAGAGCGGTGTCAACAAATTTCGCTGGATGGCCACTCTAGCCCCCTCACCGACGATTGGCGACGTCATATTCTGGCGAAAAATGACCAGCTGGCGAGCAAGGGGCTACGGGTGCTGGGGTTTGCCTGCAAGCCTTTAGACGGGTTGCCGCCCGAAGGGTCGGATGAACAGACCGAACGCAATTTGATCTGGCTGGGACTGGTGGATATGCTTGATGCCCCCCGCCCTGAAGTGCGTGAGGCCGTGGCACGATGCCGCTCTGCCGGAATTCGCCCAATCATGATTACTGGCGATCACCAGCTCACAGCACAGGCAATAGCCGAAGATTTGGGCATTGCTCAGCCTGGTGATGCCGTGTTGACCGGACGTGACCTAGAGCTATTTAGCCCGCAAGAGTTTGAAGAACAGGTCGAGCGGGTCAGCATTTTTGCCCGCGTCGCCCCCGAACACAAGCTCAAAATTGTGCAGGCTCTCCAGCGCAACAACAAAATTGTAGCGATGACCGGCGATGGAGTGAACGATGCACCCGCGCTCAAACAGGCCGATATTGGCATTGCCATGGGGATCACGGGTACCGATGTGAGTAAAGAAGCCAGCGATATGGTGCTATTGGATGACAACTTTGCCACCATTGTTGCAGCGGTGGAAGAAGGCCGCGTGGTGTATACCAACATCCGGCGGTTTATTAAATACATTCTGGGTTCCAACATTGGCGAAGTCCTCACCATTGCCGCCTCCCCGATTTTGGCGCTGGGCGGCGTACCGCTAACCCCGCTGCAAATTTTGTGGATGAACTTGGTGACAGATGGCTTACCGGCACTAGCGCTAGCGGTAGAACCCGCAGAGCCAAATGTGATGGATCGGCCACCCAACGACCCTAGCGAGAGCATTTTTTCGCGGGGTCTAGGGCTGTATATGATCCGGATTGGGATTGTTTTGGCGGTGATTGCGATCTCCCTCATGGTGTTTGCCTACAACTACACCAACACGGTACCGGGTGACGGTGGCCCTGAACGGTGGAAAACCATGGTGTTTACCACGCTCTGTCTGGCGCAGATGGGTCACGCGATGGCCATTCGCTCCAACACGCAGCTCACCATAGAAATTAGTCCGTTTTCTAATCCCTATGTGTTGATGGCGGTGGCGCTCACCAGTTTGCTGCAACTGGCTTTAATCTATGTAGAGCCACTGCGCAACTTCTTTGGCACCCATCTGTTGAGCTTCACCGAAGTGATGATTTGTATTGGCTTCAGCTCGCTGATGTTTGTCTGGATAGAGATGGAGAAACTGTTTGTTCGCTGGTATTTTCGGCGCAAGAAAGCGTAGCGCCAGACCGTGTAGCGTCAAGCCTGCGGCATCCGAGAACCGCGCAGTGTTTGTGAAAGGAATACCGTCCCTACCTGTAGAATGGCAGAAGCCTTCCGTTCAGTTCGCCTTACCCCCTGAATGTTCCTCAAATCCCTGCATCTGCGGCAATTTCGCAACTATCGGGATCAGGTGGTGAAGTTTGTCGCGCCTAAAACGATCCTGGTGGGAGACAATGCTCAGGGGAAGTCGAACCTGTTGGAAGCGGTAGAATTGCTGGCCACCTTGCAGTCGCATCGAACAAGCCGCGATCGCGACCTAGTGCAAGATGGTACCGCCGAAAGCCGGATTATGGCAACGCTAGAACATGCCATGGGTACGGTTGATTTGGCAATGACGCTCCGCAGCAGTGGACGGCGCAGCGTTGCCGTGAATGGCCAAACCTTGCGGCGGCAGCTAGACTTTTTGGGCACCCTCAGTGCCGTAGAATTTTCTAGCCTCGATTTGGAACTAGTGCGGGGCGGTCCCGGCTATCGGCGCGCCTGGATCGACACACTGCTGGTGCAGCTAGAGCCAGTTTATGCCCACATTTTGCAGCAATATGGCCTGGTGCTGCGGCAGCGAAATGCGCTCCTAAAGCAGCGATACAGTAAATCTACTCCGGCGATAGGCGCTCCGCACGGGCAAACCAACGCTCCCGACCCAATGCAGCTAGCCGCATGGGATGCGCAACTGGCAGCCTTAGGGACTCGCGTCATTCGCCGCCGCGCCAGAGCCATCAATCGCATTGCGTCGCTAGCAGAATTTTGGCACCGAGAAATTAGCAATAGCAGTGAAACCTTAGTGGTGCAATATCTGCCCAACGTGCCGCTAGAGCAGGATGATCCAGCCCAAATTCAACAGGCATTTCTGAGCAAAATTCAGCAGCGGGCGATCGCCGAACAAATGCAGGGCACCACGCTGGTGGGTCCCCATCGCGATGAAATTGGCTTCACCATTAACCAAACGCCAGCGCGCCAATATGGCTCTCAAGGGCAGCAGCGAACGCTGGTGCTGGCGCTGAAGCTGGCCGAACTGAAGCTAATCGAAGCGGTAATTGGCGAACCGCCGCTGCTGCTGCTAGACGATGTGCTAGCCGAACTCGATCCCAAACGGCAGCGCAAACTGCTAGAAACGATTCAAGATCGATTTCAAACCCTCATTACCACCACCCATCTGGATTCATTTGACGCCCAATGGTTGCGGTCGTCGCATGTCTTGCAGGTGCAGGAGGGACGGGTGGAAGGATAGACGCGATGAATCGCGTTATGGGGGGTCATCGGGTTTACGGCATGCATCCAGCCCTAATTGGCTCGTGCGCCAATGTCTTGGAGCAGCTGGCGATCGCCGTCTCGTCCGGGGTTGGGGGTGGTTAGCAATGTGTCGCCGTAGAAAATGGAATTGGCTCCGGCCATAAAGCAGAGGACTTGAGCCTCGCGGCTGAGCTGGCTGCGTCCGGCACTGAGGCGGACGCGGGTGTTGGGCATGAGGATGCGGGCAGTGGCGCACATCCGCACTAGGTCAATGGGGTCAATGGGGGGCTGGTCTGCTAGAGGGGTGCCGGCTTGGGCAACTAGGGCATTGATCGGAACACTTTCGGGATGGGGGGTGAGGGTGGCCAGCACTTCCAACATCCGGGCGCGATCGCGGTTGGTCTCGCCCATGCCAATAATGCCGCCGCAGCACACGGTAATGCCCGCCCGCCTGACGCAGTCGAGAGTTTTGAGGCGATCGCCATAGGTGCGGGTCGAGATCACCTGGTCGTAGAATTCTGGACTGGTATCCAAATTGTGGTTGTAGGCCGTCAGCCCAGCGGCGGCAAGGCGCTGCGCCTGGGCATCGCTCAACATCCCAGCAGTCACGCAGGCTTCCATCCCCAGCGATCGCACGCCTTTGACCATCGCCAACATGTCATCAAACGCCGCTCCGTCGCGAATTTCGCGCCAAGCCCAGCCCATACAGAATCGCGTTGCCCCTAGCCCTTGGGCGCGCCGCGCCGACTCCAATACTTGATCTACAGGCAAGATCGGCTGTTTTTCTACCGACGTTTCATAGTGCGCCGACTGCGGGCAATAGGCGCAGTTCTCGGCACAGCCTCCCGTCTTTACGCTCAGCAGCGTTGCTAGTTGAATGCTGTTGGGGTCATTGTAGCGGCGATGCACCGTTTGAGCCTGGTAAACCAGATCTAGCAGCGGCAGTTGCAGCAGGTCTAAAATTTCGTCGGTAGTCCAGTCGTAGCGGATATCTGACATGAGAAGGACG
>CASBQX010000174.1 GCA_949127925.1 Synechococcales cyanobacterium PMM_0002 | reverse complement strand
GATCTAGCCAGCTACGCATCGGTTTAAGCAAAGAAAACCGGGTAGAGGCGGAAGCAGGTGATGATACAGGCCGAGATGCCGTTGGGGGAACAGATTTAATTTCAGGCTTTAGCGTTGCGGCAGCAATCCAAACCCAACTGATTAACGGTAGATCTGAAGCATCCAGGTTTTGGGTCGAGGAATCTGGAGTGCTGTAGTTCGACTGGTTCATACGTGTCGTGCATTCCCTCATTTTGGGAGGCTATGAGTCGAATTGGTCAATAAGTGTCCTAAAAGTGCCAGCGCGAAAAAGGTCTTGGAAAAACTAATTTAAAGGGTTCCTAACACTAGGAATCGAATCAGCCTATAAAGTTCCTACATGTCGTAACTATGACTTCCCGGAACTCTACCCGCTTTTTTGAGGTTAACGCTTATGTCCCAAACATGGGAGTAGCAATGCATACAATCGGTGGGAGATTGCCGCCCTAGGCAAGTAGGGGGGAGCTGATGTAACTAGGGTTTAGCCTGTGTTAGTTGCAAATATATGGTGCCCGCAAACGCCATCTACTCGATCAATCACTGCCCCAATTCTGCTAACGAGGGCATTCTCTAAAGGAGCAGATTTTGCCGATTACTGGGCTTCCCGGCGGCTCACAATACCTGACCACTGAACTTTTTTGAGGCGATCGCGGCGATAGGAGAAAAAATGTTCGGGGGTCTGATAGGTGCAGTAGGGGGCGATCGCTACTTGATTAGGCTGTAGACCTGCTTGCATCAGTTGCAGAAGATTCACCCGACGCACATCTAATCTGACCCGTCCGGGCTGGGGATCAGCCAAAATTGGCGAATTGGGCAGTTGGTGTAGAGCCTTTAGCACCGACTCAATCGTCTCTGTTGGCAGCAATTCACCGGGCAGCGGCTCGGCAAGGGTGATGGCTTTCAGGGAGCTACCGCTGAGTTCAGGGATGGGAAGAACCGTGATCCCGACGGTAGCGGCGACTGTGGTTGAGACTTGGTATACGTCTCCGGCGATCGCTGGCCCTAACGCCACCCGGAGATGTTCTAACTGGCTGCCATGAGCCTGAAATCGGGCGATCGCCTGCGGCACAATAGCCATAGCCGTACCGCGCCACCCAGCATGAACGGCGGCCACCCGTCCGGTTTGGATATCGGCAATCAGCGCGGGCACACAGTCGGCACTACAGGCCCATGCAGACTGAGCGACTTGGTCGGTTAATACGCCATCCGCTTCCATCAATGCTGCTGGATCTAATGGTGCGTCTGGGTGTTCTACTGGTCGATCGATCTGCTTCAGACCCTGGTCGATCTCATCTGGGGTGAGCACCCGATCCCCATGAACCTGCTTCACCCGATACGGCTGCGCGGTCGTGTCTAAAACAGTGGTCAGTTCGAGGGGCGATCGCGGTGAAAACTGCTGGGTAAAAAAGCCGTGGGCGAAGTCTTCTAATAGGGTACAAGTCAGATAGGGCAGATCTTGCCAGGTGCGCCAGTGCCAGGTATGCATGGGAATGAGGGTAAGGGATGAGTTCTAGAGCAGACCCTAGTACGTAACTTAAAATACTTGAGAGATGGAATAGGGGGTGGTTGTGGGATTTGATGTAAACCAGATGGAAGCTGCTCTGGAAATAGTGCGGATCGCCTTGGAGGCCACGGGGCTGCTCCCACTTGAGCCGAACCAGTTGCTCAAACCTCCAGAATTTACCATTCATTCGGTGGACACAGTAGCCTCGACCAATCAGATGCTGTGGGAGCTGATTGACCAAGGAGCACGGGCTGGAACGGTGGCGATCGCCTGCCAGCAGCAGGCCGGACGCGGCCAGTGGGGGCGGCAGTGGCAATCGCTACCGGGAGGGCTATATCTATCGGTGGGGCTGCGGCCCCAGCAGGCGATCGCCCAAGCGCCGCAAATTACCCTGTGCAGCGCCTGGGGGATCGCCACCGCCCTGCGGCAGTATCAGATTCCTGTGCAGCTGAAGTGGTTGAATGATTTAGTCCTCAACGGCCATAAACTCGGCGGCATTTTGACTGAAACGCGAGTCCGGCAAGGCCAAATGACAGATGTGGTGGTGGGGGTAGGGATCAATTGGGCTAATCCGGTGCCGGAGACGGCGATCGCCCTTCAGGCGCATCTGGAAGGGCAACAGGCAGCGTCCCTTTTAGCGGAGGATTCGCGGCGGGTTACGTCATTGGAAATGCTAGGGGCGATCGCTCTTTACGGCATCATGTGGGGCTATACCTACTGGCAGCGCTACGGCATTCAGGCGTTAATCCCGTCGTATGAAGCGCTGTTAGTCAACATGGGGCAACGGGTTGAGCTGGAGGGGCGATCGGGGCAGGTCGTCGGGATCAACGAGGATGGCACCCTGCGAGTTCAGCTTCTAGATTCGCACGATCCCCAAAAAACATACTTGGATCAATCAGGATTATCCACTAGAGCAACAGAAATTTCTGTCAAACCAGGCATGATTCAGCTTGGCTATAGTCAGCACCCGTAGAGCCGCGATTAATCGCGGCTCTACGCGGATCAGATTGGATTTTGCCGTTCGGCATCCACCACGACCAGCAGAGTCTTTAGCACCGAATCGGGATTAAGGCTAATCGAGTCGATCCCCAGTTCTACCAAAAAGCGGGCAAATTCGGGGTAATCGCTGGGGGCTTGGCCGCAAATGCCAATTTTGCGACCGTTTGCCTTAGCGCGCTCCACTACCATACGGATCATTTGCTTCACGGCATCGTTGCGTTCGTCAAACAGGGACGCCACCAGCGACGAATCACGGTCTAGCCCTAGGGTCAGTTGAGTCAGATCATTCGAGCCAATCGAGAAACCGTCAAAGACCTGGCTGAATTCATCGGCCAAAATCACATTGCTGGGGACTTCGCACATCACATAGACCTGCAAGCCGTCTTCGCCACGCACCAGTCCGTGTTTTGCCATTTCTGCCAGCACTTTGCGCCCTTCGGCAGGGGTGCGGCAGAACGGGATCATGGGAATGATGTTGGTTAAGCCCATTTCGGTGCGGACGCGGCGGACGGCTTCACATTCCAGGGCAAAGGCATCGCGGTACAGCGGGTCGTAGTAGCGAGACGCCCCACGCCAGCCGATCATCGGGTTTTCCTCAAGCGGCTCAAAGGCTTTGCCCCCCAGCAGGTTGGCATACTCGTTGCTCTTAAAGTCCGACATCCGCACAATTACGGGCTTGGGATAGAAGGCGGCAGCTAGGGTGCCAACACCCTGAGCTAGGGTATCGACAAAGTAGTCGGGTTTGTGGGCGTAGAGATGGGTGAGACGGGCGATCGCCGCCTTTTCTTCTCCCTCGGGCAACCGATCAAAATGCAGCAGCGCCAGTGGATGCACCTTAATCTGGTTGGCAATAATGAACTCAAATCGGGCTAGGCCGACACCATCGCAGGGCAGCGACGACAGCCGAAAGGCTTCTTGCGGATTGCCGACATTGATCATCAGCTGCGTCCGGGTGCGAGGCAGGTGATCGAGCGGGGTCTCTTCTATTTCAAAGGGCAGTAGACCGCCGTAAACTCGGCCTTCTTCGCCTTGGGCGCAAGACACCGTGACCGCTTGCCCGGTGGTCAATACCTGGGTGGCAGTGCCGCAGCCCACGATCGCCGGAATCCCTAGTTCGCGAGCAATAATGGCCGCATGGCAGGTGCGCCCGCCCTGGTCGGTGACAATGGCGCTGGCTCGCTTCATAATTGGCTCCCAGTCGGGATCGGTGCGCGTAGTCACCAGCACCTCTCCAGGCTGAAATTCGGCAATTTCATGCGCATCCAAAATCACCCGCACCGACCCTTGGCCAATCATTTCACCGACCGCACGTCCGGTAATTAGCGGCGTGTGGTGGCTCCCAGAGGTGGCATCTTGCCCGTTATCTGCCATTTCTCCGGGCAGACGATAGCGCCGCATCACCGTTTGTGCCTTCTGTGACTGCACCGTTTCGGGGCGCGCCTGCACGATAAATAGGTCGTGGGTGATGCCATCTTTCGCCCACTCGATGTCCATCGGCGTAGCCATTCCCCGCACCTGGGAGTAGTGATCTTCGATAATGCAGGCCCAGTTAGCCAGTTGCAGCACTTCGTCGTCGGTGAGGGCAAATTTGGTTTGTTCAGCCGGGGAAACGGGCACAATTTGGGTTTGATTTGAACCCTGGATGTCGTAAACCATCTTGGTTTCTTTGCTGCCCAGTCGCTTGGCTAAAATTGGGCGAAATCCCTGCTGAAGCATGGGTTTGAACACCAGATATTCGTCTGGGTTGACGGCACCCTGTACGACTGTTTCCCCTAACCCATAGGCGGCAGTAATCAGAGCAGCATCTTTAAATCCCGTCTCGGTGTCAATCGAAAACATGACGCCCGAAGTGGCCAGGTCAGAGCGCACCATTTTTTGAACCCCTACCGACAGGGCGATCGCCAAATGGTCGAACTCTTTGGTGACGCGGTAGGAAATGGCGCGATCGGTAAACAGCGACGCAAAGCAATGGTGACAGGCATCCAGCACGGCGTCTAGACCATGGACGTTGAGATAGGTTTCTTGCTGTCCAGCAAAGCTGGCATCGGGCAAGTCTTCGGCGGTGGCGCTAGAGCGGACGGCCACATCGGTATCATCGCCATAGCGGGCGCAGAGCTGTCGGTAGGCTGCGGCGATCGCCACCTGCAACTCTGCGGAAAATGGCGTGTTGAGAATTAGCGATCGCGCCTCATGACCATGCGCCTGCAAATTCTCCATATTTTCTACGTCCAAACTGCTGAAAATCTGGCGCAGCTTTTCCTCTAATCCAGCCGCCTGCACAAAGTGGCGATAGGCATAAGCCGTTGTTGCAAACCCAGTCGGTACCTTAACGCCCTGAGCCGTGAGCTGACGAATCATCTCACCCAGCGAGGCATTCTTACCTCCCACTAGGTCAATATCGTGAATTCCGACATCCTCAAACCACAGCACAAATGCTCGATCCCTGGCCACCTGAGCACTCCTCGCGGATACCTGAACCATGGGTCAACCTCCTTCAGTGGAACCGAGGGCGCATCAATACCGCACCCATTTCCATGCTAATCAGTTCGCGATGAACCTTCTGGAGCGCTGCTCGTTCATCCGTATAGCCGAATTGGCGCTTGATCCCCAGCCCATAGGGATCGTAGCGTCTCATTCAAATAGTGTATTAGGTTACATCTCTTGATACTTTTCTAAGAATTGAGAAAGAAGCACATAGTTTTAGCGAGTCACGTAAAAGATCGCCCTTAATTCATCACCTGCGTTACTGCAATTGGCTCTCAGGTCTCGCTAGAATCAAAGCGATCTTGGCTAGGTTTGCCTATGCTTTCCGTGTTCTATTCCGATGTGTTTTTGGAGCACGATACTGGCTCCTACCATCCCGAAAATGCGGGACGGCTGCGGGCGATCGCCACCGCGCTTAAATCCGCTCCGTGGGCTGATCAGTTGGCATGGCGATCGCCGACCCCGACCAACGTCCATCCAGATCGCCTGATGGCCGCTCTGCACGCCGTCCACCCCGAAAAATATGTGGTGGCAGTAAAATATATAGCCGATCATGGCGGCGGCCATGTTGACCCCGATACCGTAATTTCACCGCGCAGCTACGTAGCAGCCACTCTGGCGGTAAACGCCTGGATTGATGGAGTAGACAGCGTGGTGCAAACAGGTGATCCCGCCTTTGTGCTGGCGCGTCCGCCCGGTCATCATGCCATGCCCAAACTAGGGATGGGGTTCTGCATTTTTTCAAATGCCGCGATCGCCGCTCACTACGCCCTCACCCAACCCGGCATTCAGCGCGTCGGCATTTTAGATTGGGATGTACACCACGGCAACGGCACCCAGGCGATCGTCGAACACAACCCCCGCATTGCCTTCTGTTCTTTGCATGAGTCGCCCCAATATCCCGGCACCGGAGCCGCCTCGGAACACGGAGATTACGACAACGTGCTCAATTTCCCGATGGCGGCAGGCAGTACGCTGGCCGATTATCAGCCGCTGTTTGAGCAAAAAATTGTGCCGTTCTTCCAGGCTTTCCAACCCGATCTACTGATTATTAGCGCCGGGTATGACGCCACCCAAGCCGATCCGCTGGCCAGCATTTGTCTACAGCCCAGTGATTATGGATTATTCGTGGGCTACTGCCTACAAATTTGCGATCGCCTCCTGTTTGGTCTTGAAGGTGGCTACGATCACGATGCCTTGGCGCAATCGGTCGTGGCAACGGTGGGAAGGTGTTTGGCCAGATAGGGGATGAATAGAAATGCGTGGGAAGTGCAATAGCTTTGTAAAATAGCAAGAGCCGACTGCTGATGTCTGCTGTCTGAACAGCAATATTGTAGAACTTGGACTTTATAGATCAATGCAAAAATTGCGCGACGGGTTTAATGTGGTGCTGATGTTTGTACTGATAGCCTTTATTGCCAACAGTCTCTTCCGCGTTGCGTTGCATTTTTTGGCGGCAGCACCTATCAGCTAAAGGGGGAGCGGTACGCCCTGAATTTGAATCTGGATAGACTACACGCAATGTTTCTTTAGTAATTTAATCTCCTTTGACCTATGGCTGATGCATTTTCTCCCGATGTAAGCGATCGCATCTGTAAGCACATGAACGATGACCACGCCGAGGCCGTGCTGGTCTATGCCAAGGTGTTTGGCGGGGCAAAGGAGGCGATCGCGGCTCAAATGCTCAAGATTGATGCCGACGGGATGGATTTACAAATTCAACAGGCGGCTGCTACTGCCCCAGTGCGAATTACATTCGACCACACGCTGCAAGATTCTGAAGACGCGCATCAAACGCTAATTGCCATGGTGAAGCAGGCACGGGCTAACTGAGCGGACTAACTAAAAAGCGTAGAGGAAAACCTGATAGATTTTCCTCTACGCTTTTTAAGCTGAACCATGGTTTAGCGAGACGTAGGGTTTGGCATTGCCAAACCCCTACCTCACAACTGCATCTGGTTAAATTCACGTTCCCTAGTAGGTTTCAACGTGCCAGCGTTCTTTAATCGATCGCTGGTAGTCTTTCCAGGTTACGTCTTCTTTAGAAGCAGCAGCGGTCATGGCCGCGTCAATTCCATCTTCCATGCCCTTCAGACCGCAAATGTAAGTATGGGTCTTCTCCTGCTTCACCATGTTCCACAGCTCGTCAGCGTGCTCGGCCACTCGGTGCTGGATATACATCCTGCCACCTTCGCTGTTCTGCTGTTCACGGCTAATGGCATAGGTGACGCGGAAATGATCCGGATACTGCGCTTGCAGGTCTTCTAGCTCCTGCTTATACAGAATGTTGGGCGTTGTCGGAATCCCAAAGATTAGCCAAGCAAAGCCCTTGAACTGGTAATCAGAGTTAGCTGCCTTCTCCGCATCTTTGAACATACGCCAGAGGTACGCCCGGAATGGAGCAATACCCGTTCCCGTCGCCATCATAATGACGTTGGCTTCTGGGTTGGCGGGCAGCAGCATTTCTTTGCCAACTGGCCCTGTGATCTTGACATCAGATCCGGTCTGGAGTTGAGTTAAGAAAGTCGAGCAAACTCCAAAAATGGTTTCGCCACTTTCAGGATGCTTGTACTCTAATTGCCGGACGCACAGTGAAACCGTCTTATCATCTACGTCATCCCCGTGGCGGGTAGAGGCGATGGAGTAAAGGCGAAGCTTGTGAGGTTTGCCTTTGCTATCAATTCCGTCTGGAATGATCCCAATGCTTTGCCCTTCAACATATCGCAAATCTCCACCTGACAGATCAAACGTCAGGTGACGTACGGTGCCAATTCCACCCGATTGAACCAACTCTTCGTTAGACAAACATTTGCCAACGTAGGGAGTATTGGGGCGATAGATATTAACCGGAACGTCTGGCTTTTCCTTCGATTTTGCTTGGGTCATGGCTTTTTTCCCTGCTGCCTGAGTCGTTGACTGAGGCTCTTCATTCACCGGATGGGCTTCAGCAGTCGAGGATACTTTACCGTTCACTACACCGTTCGCGTCGTCACCAGCCGTCATCGGGCGAATGCTCACGATTCGCCCTCCCATCCGGGTAATGCGCTGCATCTCCTGATTCATCCGCGAATAGGGCACCGTAATCAACACGGTGCCACTGCGACGAATCGGATAGTCCATTTTGTCAGTTTCCTGATTTTGGCGCAGACCTTCAACCTCATAGAGAAAGAGGCGATTTCCGGATCTTGAATTAGCAGCTCCGCCCGCTGCACTTGGATTGTACATTGCTAATCAATACTCTCTAAACCCGACTGAACGTGTAAATAACCGCGAGGCTATCTCAAGAAGCTGGCTGATTGCGGACAACAATGCCCCAGTGGGCACGATCCCAAGCAGCTATGAGAATAGATCCTAAGGTATGCTTGCCAAACGCTGACTCAGACATCCCTCCAATCAACCATCTAAAGAGTTAAATCGAAGGGTTGAGCTGGCTTGCTAATAGCGTAGCATTGCAGAGTATGACTCACTCGCTGAAGCCGCAGACGGGAAAATCGGAGCCTGATTCTGCTCCTACTATACTTGTCCCCTGAGGTCTAGACTGTCAGGGCTGAATCAATTTCACACCATTTTTATATTCACAGGGTGCGCACTTCCCCTTAGCATAGACATAGTCTGTTTAAATGCCCCTGACGGACGTTAGATCTGACTACCCCCTCAGACCTTAACCCTAACGGCTCAGTCAAAGTTTTTGGACAGCATCTTTGATATCAGGTTGTCTTGTAG